>CAJOFG010000171.1 GCA_905233965.1 uncultured Selenomonadaceae bacterium | reverse complement strand
ATGCGACGATGTCTTACTTCAGAGAACCTTTGCCCGGCATTGACACTATTTACAGTTGCAGAAAATTTTTCGGAGTGGCTGACGGCGGAATACTTTTCACCGACGCGAAACTTGATCGCGAACTTACGCAAGACGAATCGTTCGAGCGTATGTATTACGTTATGGGCAGATTTGAGAGGACGGCATCCGAATTTTACAACGAGTGCGTAACCGAAAATGAAAAATTCCGAACCGAGCCGGTTAAGAAAATGTCAAGGCTTACCGAAAATATTTTGCACGGCATTGATTACGACTTCGTCCGGGAAAGACGGAGAAGAAATTTTGAGATACTTCACGAAGAACTCGGAAAAATAAATCCGCTGAAATTGCGCGTAGTCGAAGGCGCATTTCTCTATCCGATTTTACTTGAAAACGGCGCAGAGGTTCGCAAAAAAATGATTGAACAAAAAATTTATATCCGGCAGCTTTGGAAAAATGTTCTTGACGATTGTCAGCCGGGAAGTTTTGAATATAATATTGCCGAAAATGTTTTGCCGCTCAATGTCGATCAAAGATACGACGAAGAAGACATGAAATATGTTTTGAAAATTTTGCGTCGGTTCATTTGACGCCGGAGGAGTTTTTGCCGAAGAGGGAACGAATTATCTCGGCGAATCAATTCATTTTGATTCATTGGAAAAGAAATTTAAAAATCGTTTCGACGAATTGGAATTTCTCGTTGCGGTCGGCGAACCTTCCGACAGAAAAATTTTGTACGACAAAATGAAAAGTGCCGGAATAAAGCCGGCAACATTGATTGACAAAACAGTCGTAATTTCTCCGACGGCGAAAATCGGGGCGGGCAGCGTAATTTTTGAAATGTCTTCCGTTCACTCAAATGCTCTTCTCGGAGAAAATGTTTTGATATACTCCTTTTCCGCAGTCACTCATGATGTTAAAATAGGAAATCATTCCCTCATATCTGCCGGCGTAAAAATCGGAGGAAGAACGGAGATAGGAGAAAAAGTTTTTGTCGGACTCGGCGCAACTTTGAGAGACAGAATTAAAATCGGCGACGACGTGATTATAAGCATGGGTGCCGCCGTGTTTAACAAAATAATAGCCGGCGCAACCGTTATCGGTAATCCCGGAGAAATTATTCGAGGCAACAAGGAACATAAAGTTTTTAAATAAATTTTTTACACCGTTATTTAAATCGGAGGTGATTTCATGGTCAGCGATGAAACCATGATGTTCAGTTTCGGAGTCGAAGAAAATCGAGCCGAACAGGTAATCAAAAACGCTTGCCGGGCGATGAGCGAAAAAGGCTACAACCCGGTTCATCAACTCGTCGGCTACCTTTTGAGCGGAGATCCGGCTTACATTACAAGCCATCTCGATGCGCGCAGTAAAATTCGCAAAGTCGAACGTGACCTATTTGGAAAAATCGGGGATGAAAAGTTGAGAGCTTTATCACTCGACATAGGCGACAAGACAATCGGAATTGCCGTGAGCGATCCTCTGGGTTTGACGGCGCAGGGAGTCAAAACAATCCGGCGAACTTCAAACGAATCCGATTTGTCCGAATTGAGCGAACTCGTCCGGGAGTTTGACGTAAAAATTTTTGTAATCGGTTGGCCGAAAAATATGAACGGCACGGAAGGCGAACGTTGCGAAGTCGTGAAAAATTTCGCGGCGGAAATTTCCGAAGTCCTTCCCGACGTTAAACAAATTTTTTGGGACGAACGATTGAGCACGGTCGCGGCGGAAAAAAATTTGATAGCCGCAGACGTGAGCCGGAGGAAACGCAGAAAAGTTATCGACAAGATGGCTGCCGTTCACATTTTGCAAGGTTGGCTGGACGGACCGGGAAAGGAGAATTTTTAAATGTCTTCAAAGAAAAAAAATGATGCCGAAAAAAAATTGAATCAACAAAAAATCGAGGAACAAAATATTGAGGAAGAAAATTTTGAGGAGGACGAATTTATAATCGAGATGGAGGACGAGGACGGAAATATTTTCCGCTACGTCGAGGAAATGGTTATTCCGGTCAACGGCGAAAATTTTGCCTTCCTTGTCGAGATTAACGACGAACACGATCACGAATGTGATTGCGGCGATGACGAGTGCGACTGCGAAGACGCGGTTATAATCGCAAAAATCGTGAAGAACGAGGACGGCGAAGAAGAATATATCGAGCCGACCGAAGAAGAATTTGACGCAGTGCAGAAAGCTTACGAAGAATTGTTGAGCGACGAAGAAGAATGAGCGAAGAAAATTTGAAAGACGACGAGAAAAAAAATCCGGATAAAGAGTCTTCCGACGACGAAAAACAATCCGACGAAGAAAAAAGTTCGGACAAAAAATCTGACGTTGAAGAATCCGACGACGAAAAAAATTTTGACGACGAAAAAAATTCCGAGCCGGAAGAGCCGGAATATTTTTCGCCGGAAAGACCGGTAACTTTGCAGGGAAAAATTTTTGCTTACTTCGACGACTTGAAGATGATGCTTTCGGAAATTTCTTTGAAGTACATCATTTCAGTCGTCGGAGGAGTTTTGTTTTTTGTCGTCCTTATCGGTGCCGTTCTGATTTTTGCAGACCCTTCCGAAGTTCCGCCGGAAAATAAAATTCCGCGACAAATTGCCGACGAATATATGCAGGATTATATCCACATAAAAATCAGTGAGGGAATGAGCGTCGGGGAAATTGCCGATAAACTTTCTTCCAAAGGCGTAATCGCAAGCGGATTGAAATTCAGAATCTTATCCAAAATTCGCGGCTACGATGACAAATTGAAATCCGGCACTTATGTTTTTACTCCGAACATGACGGAGAACGCCGTTTTTGAAAAATTGTTGAACGGCGAAACTTATCTGATAACCCTAACCGTTCCGGAAGGTTTCGGCGTGAAAGAAATTGCAAACCGGCTGGAATATCTCGACTTGGCGAACAAGGAAGAATTTTTGAAACTCGCCGAAAATTTTGCGCCTTACGACTACATGAAGAAACGCAAAGATGTCGTTTACTCCGTCGAAGGTTTTTTGTTCCCGGCGACTTACTCCTTTGAGGCGGACGCAACTGCCGAAGATATTTTGAAAGCCATGACCGACGAATTTGATCGGCGGATAACTCCGGAAATGCGGGAGCGTGCGAAGAAGGAAGACCTTTCGATTTACGACCTGACGATTTTGGCATCGCTCGTCGAACGTGAAGTCCGTTTCGAGGAAGACCGGGCAAAAGTCGCGCAAGTTTTTTTCAAGCGACTTAAAATAAATATGCCGTTGCAAACCGACGCGACACTTCAATATCTTTTGGACGCGCCGAAGGAAGATGTCGAAATTGAAGATACGAAAATCGAATCGCCTTACAACACTTACCTGAATGCCGGCTTGCCGCCCTGTCCGATAGCGTCGCCCGGAATTGAATCGTTCGATGCGGTTTTGCACCCCGCCGACACGGATTATCTTTACTTCGTAGCCGACAGGAGCGGACACAATCATTACGCAAAAACTTACGAAGAACATATGGAATTGGTCAATCAATATCGTTGAGGTTGTCGCATGGAAAAAAATAAACCGGAATTGCTGGCACCCGCCGGAAATTTTGAAAAGTTGCAAGTCGCTCTGGCTTACGGGGCGGACGCGGTTTATATCGGCGGAAAAAATTTCAGCCTGAGGGCATACGGCGACAATTTCGATGAGGAAGAAATTTTGAAAGCCGTCGAATTTACTCACGAACGCGGGAAAAAAATTTACGTCGCCGCAAATATTTTCGCGCACAATGCCGACGTTGACGAATTGGAAAATTATTTTAAATTTTTGGACGCGGCAAAAGTCGATGCGGTTTTAATTTCCGATTTGGGAATTTTTTCGTTGGCAAAAAGTATCGCGAAAAATTTTGAAATTCACGTCAGCACTCAGGCGAACGTCACGAATTACCGGGCGGCAAATTTTTTTCACGAACTCGGCGCAACCCGGATTGTTTTGGCGCGTGAATTGACTTTGCCGGAAATTTCGGAAATAAAATCGAAGTGTCCCGCCGAATTGGAAATTTTCATTCACGGAGCGATGTGCATTTCCTATTCCGGGCGCTGCTACCTTTCGCACTACCTCACCGGGCGCGACGGGAACAAGGGCGCGTGTACTCATTCCTGCAGGTGGAAATATTCTCTTGTCGAGGAAAAAAGACCGGAAGAATTTTTTTCCGTCGGCGAGGACGAGCGCGGCTCTTACATCATGAATTCAAAAGATTTATGTTTGCTCCCGTACATTGACAAGGTGATTGAGTCCGGCGTTTCGTCGCTGAAAATCGAAGGTCGAATGAAAAGCGTTAATTACGTTGCCGGCGTCGTGAAAATTTATCGGA
>CAJOFG010000170.1:4330-5939 GCA_905233965.1 uncultured Selenomonadaceae bacterium | reverse complement strand
GAATTTGTAATTCATACTTGGGCGGGACCGGAAATTGCCGTCGCGTCCACGAAGGCATACACGACGCAGTTAATTTTAATGTTCATGCTTGCCCTGTACATGGCGCAAATTTGTGACACGCTCCCGGAAGAAAGAATCCGCGAATTGATTTCCATGTTGAAAAAAATTCCGGCGCAGATAAGCGAAACACTTTCCGACGTTGACCCGATAAAAACTTTTGCCCGGCAGTACGGTTTCGCCGACGACGTTTTTTATATCGGTCGTTCCCTCGATTATGATGTCGCGCTTGAAGGTGCGCTGAAACTCAAAGAAATTTCCTACATTCATGCTGAGGCTTACGCGTCCGGCGAACTCAAACACGGGACGCTTGCCTTGATTGTCGAAGGGGTTCCGGTTATCGCGCTGGCAACTCAAAAAAGCGTTTACGAAAAAACTTTGTCGAACATTAAGGAAGTCAAAGCCCGTGATGCCGTCGTCATCGGAATTGCGGCGGCGGGTGACAAAGAGCTTGAAAAATATCTCGACCATGTAATTTTCGTTCCGGAGACCGACGAACTTTTAATTCCGCTTTTAACAGTCGTTCCGCTCCCACTTCTCGCATATTACGCGGCAATTACTCGCGGCTGTGATGTCGATAAGCCGAGAAACTTGGCGAAGTCGGTTACCGTCGAATAAAAAATTTTTCAACCGAATATTTTTCAAGGCGATCGATTTTTCACGACCGCCTTTTTGCTTGACGATTTTTTTTGCAAATATTATAATCGACGCAAGAAATTAAAAATTCCCGCCGAAGCGGGAGTTTCGGATACCGGAAGCGACAGTCGGCAGAATTTACGGCAGGTTTTAATTTTAAAGCCGCCGAGTGTTCCGGACTCAGGCGGCTTTTTCACTGAAAGCAAGGAGAATCGTGCCGACGATGATGATCGTCCGGACGATGATTATCACAAGTTTCATGGTCTCACCCCCTTTCGGGAGTTATTGACTGCCGCCTCGCTCGGTACCTCGAACCGGATTATATAACAAACGGTCGTCTTGTTTCAAGACGGCTTTTTATTTTACGAAAGTCTGTTTTTAAAATCTTCGTAACCGAAATTTTTTACAAGCTTTAAATTATCTTCCGAATCAATCGCGTAAATCGCCGGCAGTTTCATTCCGTTGAAAGTGTTGTTCTTAACCATTGTGTAAACCGCCATGTCCGTAAAAATAATTTTGTCGCCCTCCGTCAGCGGATTTGCAAAAGAGTATTCGCCGATCGTGTCGCCCGCCAAACAAGTCGCGCCGCCGAACCGGTAATTGAAACTTTTTTCGCCGACTTCACCCGCGCCGACAATTTCCGGTCGATACGGCATTTCCAAAACGTCCGGCATATGACATTCCGCGCTCGCGTCGATAATCGCGTTTGAAATTCCGTCGCGCTCCTTTTGAATTTCCAGAACCGTCGCAACCAAAAATCCCGCGTCGAGCAAAACCGCTTCGCCGGGTTCCAGATAAATTTCGAGATTATATTTTTCCTTGACGCGACGAATATTTTTTTCCAGCCGGGCAACGTCGTAATTTTTTTTCGTGATGTAATGACCGCCGCCGAAATTTATCCATTTCACGTCGTAAA
>CAJOFG010000170.1:0-4255 GCA_905233965.1 uncultured Selenomonadaceae bacterium | reverse complement strand
TTTTATCGTGTCCGGGTCAGCGTCGGCAAATTCATCTTCGCGAACGCCCAGCCGGGATTTTTTTTCGCACGGGTCGTAAACAGCGTACTCCTGCGTCGAATGTTCCGGATTTATTCTCAAACCGACTTCATGCCCGGCTGATTTTACCGGCGCGGAAAATTTTTCAACCTGTCGGAATGAATTGAAAATAACTTTGTCGCAAATTTTCGCAAGCTCCGAAATTTCTTCCTCCTTGTAAGCCGGCGCGAAAACTTGATTTTCTTTGCCGAAAAATTCTTTGCTCAGTCGCGCCTCGTACAATCCGGATGAAGTCGTGCCGGACAAATATTTTTTTATCGTCGGGTAAAAGTAAAAGCCGGAGAAACATTTTTGCGCAAGTAAAATTTTCGCGCCCGTCGATTTTTGCACGCCGTCCAAAATTTTTAAATTCTCCGTCAAAAGTTTTTCGTCGATGACGTAAGCCGGCGTTTCGACTTCAAACAACAAATCTTTCCTCATTTGTAAACCAACTCACAATCTCTCTTGCCGAGCCGCGCAGGCAAAACAAAATAATTTTGTCGCCGTCCCGCAAAACGGTATGCCCGTTCGGAATCAGCGCGACTCCTTCACGAACGCAGGCGCAAACCAAACATGACTTCGGAAGTCCCACGTCCATTAACCTTTTTCCTTCAGCCTTCGTCCCGCGTTGAACGATGACTTCAACCGCTTCAGCCTTCGCGCCTTCCAAAATCGAAACGCGGGTAACGCCGCCGCGCCGGACAAATGCCATGACTTCGCCGGCGGACAAAAGACGCGCAGAAATTACAACGTCAACGCCGACCTTCTCAATCAGTTCCGTGTACTCCGTCCGGTAAACGCGGACGACAGTTTTTTCCGCGCCCAAATGTTTTGCAATCAGAGCCATCATCAAATTCAGTCGGTCGTCCTCCGTCAGACAAATTACAACGTCCGCCGAAGAAATTCCTTCGTCGGTAAGCAGTCCGATATTTGAACCGTCGCCCAAAATCGCAATACTCCCGTCCGCCAAAATATTTGCCATTTTTTCGCAACGTTCGCGATTATTTTCAATAACCTTCACGGAAACGCCGGCATCGTTCAGCCGCACGACCAACGCTCTTGCAATTCGTCCGGCACCGATAATCAAAACTCTTTCCAATCGCCGGGAATGTTGACGGACAAAATTTTCGCTGAACTTTTCGATAGCGTCCGGGAATCCGATAAAGTACGCGCTGTCATGAACGAGCAGCGAATCGTCGCCGTGAGGAATAATCATCTTGTGGTCGCGGTGAATCAGTCCGGCGAGGACTCCCTGCGGCAATTTCAAATCTTTCAGCTTGACGTTCGCAAAACTTCCGTGCTTTGTAATTTTCGTTTCAAACAGCCGGATTTTTCCTTCGGCGAAATCGTCCACGTTCAGCGCGGCGGGTGTCATCAAAATCCGATAAATTTCGTTCGCCGCAATCATTTCCGGATTTATCATCAGGTCAATATCAAAATTTTCCTTCATGTACTCCCGCGCTTCGCCCATGAATTGCATATCGCGAATCCGGGCGATGGTGTGTTTCATTCCGTGAGTTTTCGCGAGGATACAGGCAACGAGATTTACTTCGTCGGTATCGGTGACGGCGATAAAAATTTCCGCGCCGTTAATGTCCGGGTCATCGAACGTCATCGGGTTCGCGCCGTTCTTGTTTATCGTCATCACGTCCAAATTGTTTTTAACCGCCGTAAGTCGATTTTCTTCCTTGTCCACGACGACAACCGGAATTTGTTCGTTGCTCAAAAGTTCGGCGATGGTGTATCCCAATTTCCCGGCACCGACAACAACAACACGCATAATTTTTTCAACCTCTTTCAGCCGGAAAAATTTTCAACCGGCGATAATTTTTTCCAGACGTTCGGCAAATTTTTTCGGGGAAAATTCTTCGCCCGCCGCTTTGAGATTTTCGGAGTAAGTCGGAAAATTTTTGTCGAAGTCGTTCACAAATTTTTCAATGACGTTTGCGAACGCATCACGATCTCCGCTCTCGAAAGTTTCGCCGACATTGTACATTTGAAAAACTTCCGGGTTGATGTCGTTGCTTGCGACAACCGGCTTTCCGAATCCTACGGCAGTAAACAGCATTGCACTGCAATTATATTTGTAGCGCGGCGCGGAGTACGGCATTAAAAGCGCGTCAACTTCGTTAATCGCCCGTTGCCAATCCGCTCCGACAAGTCCGCGATGAACGAATTTCAAATTGTCGAACGCGGAATATTTTTTGATAATTTTTTCAAAATCCTCCGCGTCCTCGTCGTGCATTGTCGAACCCTGAACGGTGAGCAAAACTTTTCGCCTGAATTTTGTGTTGACGAAAATATCCAACAAGTCACGCAATTTTTTTTCGCGCCGGTACTGTCCGAAAAATCCGAGTCGCAAAACTTCGCCGCCGGAATTTTTTTTCGACTCATCCGGACTTAAATCGCGCCCGATGTAAGTCGGCGGAAAAATTATTCGTACATTCGCCGGCAATTCCCCGAAAATATTTTTCGCCAAAGACATAACAACCGGCTTGATATTTTCGTTCGACAAAAATTTCGGAGCCTCTTTCAAAAAATGCGGTGCCTCGTCCGGATTTATTCCGTGCAAAATAAAAATCGTCGGGCGCGAAATTTTTTTCAGGACGCTGTGATTGAGTGCGCGCAAATACCGGTAAGTTGATGTGGGAAAAATCAGCGCGTCGAAATCTTCCTGCGCGTCGCAGAGTTGATGATACCAACGCTGACGATTTATTTCACGTTTCGCCGCCGCGACAATTTTTTTTATGCCCCGCGACTTGGTGTAGACGACGGCCGGCACTTTGTAATCGAATTGAAATTTAAAATTTTCCGGGACGTAAAAAAATATTTCGTGACCGCGTGCGGCAAGTTCCTCAACCAAAATTCTGTTGAAATCGACTTCGTGTCCGCCGGGTGTCATGATGTTTTCAAAAATGGCAATTCTCATTTTGCAGCACCCCTTTTGAAGGAAGAAATTTTTTCCTCAACCGCCGCTTCAACAGAATTTTGGTTGAGGAACTTGCCGCACGCGGTCACGAAATATTTTTTTACGTCCCGGAAAATTTTAAATTTCAATTCGATTACAAAGTGCCGCCGCTCTCCTGCCACAAGTCCGCGAAGTTGACTTTCAATTTTCTGTCCCGGCGAATGTGATTGTTCGCGTAGTAGCCCTCATTCGTCACGGCGAAAATTTTTTTCACGCCCAAAGACCGGGCAACGGCGCGGGCGGCGTAGAGGATTAAATTTTTCGTCCGGTAGGCCTGAGATTTTTTTGTAATCTTCTTTATGAGTTCCCGCGCATTTTCGACGTTCGGTCCTTGAATCGCGCCGATCCACATTGCGAAATCTCCGGTCGCGTCGGAAAAACCTGTCAGGTCGTCGCGGGCGATCCAAAACATAATTTGATAAACATTTATTTTTCCGTTGAGCCGGAGCATGACGGACGCGAGACTTTCTTTTCGCTGACCGGGTTCGGCGCGTAAAATCAGTTCGAGGTCGCCAAAATTTTCATCAATCGCCAACTTCCACAAGTCAATCGTTTTTTCCCCGTAAAGCATACGCAAAAAATCCCGGTTCATCGTTTCGGAAAAAAATTCCGCGTTCTCTTTGACAAGTTTCATTCTCTCGTCGAAAGTCGAGCGGTGGAAAAAAAATGCGCGTGTTACCTGTTCGTAGAAGAACGGATAATTTTCCGCCATCTCAGATAAAATTTCCGAGCCGGAAAAAAAATTTTTAAGTTCCGCAATTTTTCCGGGATGCAGACAGCACCGGGCGATAAAGACGGCGAACCGGTGCGCCTCACGCGGATTGTTCAGCCGGTAAATTTTTTTTCCCAATTCAACAAATTCAGTCATAAAAATCCCTACTTTAAATTTCGAGCGCGAGAATTTTTTCCGAAATTTCTTCAAGTTGCTCCTTCGTCGGCACGTTTTGAATCCGGATTTTGTCGAGAATAATTTCGATACCCGCCGCTTTCATTTCGTCCTCAACGAGAGCGATACTCTGTCCGCCCCAGCCGTATGAGCCGAACGCGAACCCCTTATGGTTTTGCGGACGAAGTCCTTTGAGGTAGCAGAGAATTTTTGCAATCGTCGGCATCATTTGATTGTTAATCGTCGGTGAGCCGACAGCCAAATATTTGCTTGTAAAAATTTCCGTGACAATGTCCGACATCGGATTTTTTTTGACATCGAAATAAACGGCGGGAATTTTTTTC
>CAJOFG010000169.1 GCA_905233965.1 uncultured Selenomonadaceae bacterium | reverse complement strand
GCAACTCCAAAATTTTTTCCGTGAAATATTTTTCGCAAGCCGCTTTGTCGCCGGCACAAAATTTGTCGGACAAAAAATAATCCGTTTCAAAAATTCCGGTGGAGTTCATGAATCCGATACCGGAAATTTGAATGTTCGCCGGCCGGTACGCAAAAATTCCGAGCCGGTTGTTGCTTGTATGCCCGGCAAGGTCGAACAAAATATCAATTTCATCGGCGCGAATAAGTTTCGCCGCGTCCTCATCGTCGAGGTCGGAAATGTCGCGCCAGGCGTCGGAAAAATTTTTTATGTTCTCCGTGATTAAATCGGAATTTTTATCCGCCGAGTAACAGTAAACCGCAAAATTATTTTTGTCGGCTCCGGCAATCAACGCCCAAAAAAAGTACGCGACCGGGTGATTGTGAAAATCTGCGGAGAGGTAACCGACGCGAATTTTTTCATGCCGGAAAATTTTTTTTTCGAGCGGAACAATTTTTTCAAAAGTTTTCCGGTACAGCGAATACAACTTTCCGAAATCGTCCGCTCCGAAATTTTCCGCATCGCTTGCCGCAAAAATCGCGTTGGAAAGTTCAGTTCGTTTCTGCTTTAAATCGTCCTCAAGTTCTGCGGAGCGACAAAAATTTTCAACCGCCTTTTCCGATTCGCCGACGACGCGATAAGCCGCCGCCAAAATGCTGAACGCCGTCGCCGCCGTTTTTTTGTCGCCGGATTTTTCGGCAAGGTCGATGCATTTTTTGACCGATTCAATTTCGTGCAAATGTTTTTTCTGCGCCCGGTAAACGTAAGACTCAAGCAAAAAATTTTTCGCCCAATCCGGTGCAATTTTTTTCAACTCTGCCGAAATTTCCAAAGCCCGTTCAAAATTCCCCGCCTTGAACTCTGCGAGAGCCGCCGAATAAATTTCCAAAATATCTTCCGACATTTTCAATCCCCCGAAAATTTTTTTCCCGGAGATTATATCGCAAATCGCAAAAAAAAACCGCTCCAAATTACGTCAGTCCGAAATTTAATCTTTCACGCTTGACGGTCGTGGGATCGCTGTGTCCGGAAAGCAAAACGGTTTCCGGCGGCAAAGTCAAAATTTTTTTCGTCACTTCGTGGTATAATTGTTCTCTGTTACCGCCCGGAAAATTACTTTGTCCGATTGAGTCACGAAAAATGGAGTCGCCGACAAATGCAACTTTATCTTTTGCGCCGTAAAAAATTGCTCCGTCGGTCGTGTGACCGGAAACCGGAATTAATTCCAATCCGAAATTTGAATTTGTTTCCGAATTTATTTCGCAGTAATCTTCAAGGTAAGTTACATTTTCAAGCGTGATGTTCAAATCGAAATACGCCGACAAATTCAGGAAAGGATTTTCTGCGTAATCTCTGCCGTTCTTCTGCATACAAATCGGAATGTTCAATTCGTTTTGAATTTTTGCCGCCGCGCCGGTGTGGTCAAAATGTCCGTGCGTGAGTAAAATTTTTTCGATGACGAATTTTTTTTCGGAAATAATTTTCAAAATTTTTTCGTCTTCCGCACCCGGATCAATCAAAAATCCGTGCAAAGTTTCATCGTCAATATAAAAATATGAGTTTGTCGCAAAAACTCCGCGCACTTTAATCGGTAAAATCATTTTATCACCCTGAGGAGAATTTTTATGGAAAAAAATTACGAAGACTGTCCGCTCGAATACGCTCTCGATATTTTGGGCGGGAAGTGGAAATTAAAAATTATTTGGACGATTTACAATTCAAAGGTAATTCGTTTCAATTCTTTGAAACGTGAATTGCCCGGTATAACGGATTTGATGTTGTCGAAAATTTTAAAAATCCTCGTCGAAAACAATATCGTCAATCGGGTGCAATTCAACGAAGTTCCTCCGCACGTCGAATACTCCTTGACAGAAAACGGCATAAATTTGGTTGAATCGCTTTCAAACATTCGCCTTTGGGTTCACGAACAAAATTAGATTTTGCAACCGTCCGCACCGCAAGTCATGCCGTTAAATTTTTCGGAAATTTCTTCTGCAACGACATCTTCTATCGCCTGTTTGATGACTTCGACGGGTTGCGCTCCGGACAAAGAATATTTTCCGTCGATGACGAAGTAAGGCACTCCGTGAATACCGTTAACGGTCGCCTCGTATTCGTCGCGTCGAACTTCTTCGGAATATTTTTCTCCGTCCAAAACTTTTTCGACTTCTTTTTCGTTAAGCCCGCATTCGACGGCAATTTTTTTCAAAACTTCCCGATCCGCAAGCTCAAGATTTTTTGTAAAGTATGCGTCGAAAAGTTTTTCGATAATTTCGTAATGACCCTTTTCTTGAGCGAATTTTGTCAAACGAAGTGAATCGAAAGTGTTCGTGTAACGTGTCGAAATGTATTTGAAGTCTATTCCTTCGCGTCTGCCGAGAATGGAAATTCCCTCAATCTGTTGTGCGGCATCCGTTTCACTCATGCCGTATTTTTTTGCAAAGCGTTCGACGGTGGAGGAAACGACTTTTTTATCGGCAGTCGGATCGAGTTCAAAGCTTTTAAATTCGATTTCGATTTTGTCGCCGTCCGGAATTTGCGCGAGGGCTTTTTCAAGACGTTTTTCTCCGATATAACAGAACGGGCAAGCGTAGTCTGACCAAATTTCAATTTTCATTGCAATCACTCTTTCCGAAATTTATTTTTCGGTAATTATAACTTTCGGAAATTTTTTGACAAGAACGCAATTTTTATTAAGTTGCTATGCAAAAATATAGTATCCGTCGCCAAATACGAAAGCAAGCCGATAACGATTATTTTTCCACAGAAACTTTTTTGAGCGCAAAAAAAACCGCCCCGATTTTTCCGGAACGGCCTGTAAAAATTTATGTAAATTTACACATGCCCGAAGTCAGGACGTGTCGGTAAAGACGAACGCACGCCGATGACGGTTATTTTTCCGTCCGGACTTTGTCAAAATTTCTTGAAATATGTACGATATTCCTGCGAAATTTTT
>CAJOFG010000168.1:752-3794 GCA_905233965.1 uncultured Selenomonadaceae bacterium | reverse complement strand
TAGTCATTCCATCTTCATCTACTTTAATTAAGCCATTTCCATCAAGTTCAATGCCCTGTTCTTCCATTAATTTTTTATCCGTTTTTAGTCCGATAGCAAATATCACACTATTTGCTTCTTCTGTATATACTTCTGCATTTTCCTTATCAATAACGTTTCCATCTACAAGTTCAGTTTCGATACAATTAAGTGTAACAATTTTTTCGTCTTCACAATGTTCACCCCGTTACAAATTTGATTCGGAATTTAGGGCGTGCGTTCGTCTTTACCGATACGCCCTACTTTTTTCCCGTTGCGAGACGATCCGAAAGTCTGATTAAAAGTTCCGTGAAAATGTCCGGAAGTTGTTTTCTGTGGAAACTTTCCACCGAACCGGACTGCGGAATGATGTATTGAACGCTCTTTACGTCATCGGCGGATTTTTCCGGTTGATTGTCAATGCGGGATTTCAAAAGTGCCTTGTATCCGTAATTTTTCACAATGTAGGATTCTTTTTTCGTTTGAAGTTCCTGCCAAGCCGCTCCGGCAAAGTCCAAATAAATTTTGTGATCCGGATTCGGCAAGGAAATAGTCATCGTCGCGCCGGACGCAGATTTTCCGCCGGTCAAAGAGTAAATCGTATCGGCAACGTCATCGGCTGCGGATTTGTTTCCCGCGTTCGACATATCGCCGCCGGTATTTTTTCCCGTCATGGCAATAGGGGGATAGACAACGGTTTTGGTTTTCTCCTGAAATTTGCTTGAGTAAAAACAGCCGAGCAACGCTTTAATTTTATTTTGTTGGTTGCCGAAAATTTCACCGGACTTTTGTGACGACAAACTTACTTCCATGACTTCGTAGGTGTCGGGCATTTTTTTGCTTTTGAGATTTTTTAAATATCTGCCCAAATCTCTGAAATCAAGTTTCTCGTTTATGACTTTTTCCATCGCCGCCACATAAGCGTCCGCCTCTTCTTTTTTGGAAATCGAAGTTCTGAGATTGTTTAAATCGTTGCCCAAAATTGTGTAGCCGCTTATCGGAATACCGCCGACCATTATCCAGTTGTTCGCCGTCGAACCGCCTTTACAGATTGCGAGGTACAAACTGCCGACGACTACGGACTTGCGATAGGTTTGATCTTTGACCGGGTATTCGGAGCGGAGAGCGTCCGAAATTATTGCAAGAGGAATTAAAGCGACGGGCGGTTCGCCGGCATCGTCAAAAACTCCGGCATACTCGTAAGTTTCCGTATCCTCTTTGAGCGTGAAAGGCAATTTTCCGGCATCGCGTGCCTCATGAAGTTTTCGCGTCAAAGCTTGAGCAATTATTTTCTTGTAGCCTTTCAATGCCGCATCGCCGCCGGTCACGAGCAAAGGATTTGTTTCGTCACTCACCAAGAGAACTTCCTCAGCCCAGATGACTTCCGGCATCGCCGCGTCGGCATTTTTTGAGAATGAAAAAAATCCCGCGATGAAGGCAAGAAAAATTCCGGCAGCGATAAAAAATTGATTTTTTAAAAGCATTCGCTTTACCTCCGATTGAAAAAATTTTGCCGAATGATATTTATTGCATGACCAAATTTGCGACCTGCTTTTTCGCTTCCTCGTCGCTTACGTCTTTGATGTTGTTTTTCTTTTCGTAATTTTTCAGCACACCGGTCAGCAGTTTGCGTTTTTTATCCATTTCGCCCAGTATGGCTTTTGCGGCTTTCGCCGTTTCCGAAAGGTCTTTGAATGTGTTCGACATATGTTTAAGGTCGCTGAATTTGTTCGCCTTCGTCAAATTTTTCAAGGCACCGGAAAGTACGAAACCTGCATCTCTCAATGCCAACACTTTATAAATGTTTGCGGCTTGACGTTGAGTCTTTGCCGCTTGTAAATGCCCGTTTATTTTTTCCGCTTCTTCCGGACTGACAACCTCTGCTGTCATTTGTTTAACTCTTTCATCAAATTTCTTTGGATCGAAATATGTTGCATCTGCGGCAGCTTTTATGCTACCAAAATTTGTTCTGTCGTTTCTCAAATTATTCGCTGCGGCTTCCATTCTCTGACGGTTTCCGCTGTCCAAGTTGAAAGCTTTCGAAACATTAATGTAAGACTGCAGGTAACAAATGGTGGCGTTGGACAAATTTTGCATCATACTTGCCTTTTTGTCGCTTATTTTGTCAATATCCACATTCAGAGCTTTTGCAAGAGCTTCTTTGGCGGCTTTTTTTATCGCGTCTTTTGCGGTATTTTTTATCGTGTCCTCGATACTGCCCCCGACGTTGATTCCGCCGCCTTTGCCTTTGCCGAAAACGTCGCCGATACTCTTGCCGATATCGCCAAAAATTCCTGCCTCTGCCGTTTGCGGAAAACCGACGGATACGGAAAACATGGTCGCCATAATTGCCGCAACAATCATTTTTTTCTTAACGTTCATTATAAAAACACTCCTTGAAAAAATATTTGAAATATAAAATTCGGTATAACCCAAACTACACCGATTTTTTAACACGGGAGTTTTATTAAAATTTGTTTAAATGCTGTTTTAACGCTTAATTTTTGTTTCGTGGCGTTCGATAAATGAAATGTAACGCAGGGTATACTCGAAGTAACATTGAAAATAATAATTCCTCCGTAACAAAGAATCGTTCAATGAAATGTTACGGAGGAATTTTGTTTTCGTTGCAACAGGGCAGACAATGTTTCGGAAATCGTTTTCTTTTGATGATAAAAAATTCCAAAAAAATTATTGGGAAGAAAAAATTTTTTCAATGTGTTATCATTACGGAAGAAATTTTTTTAAAGGCGGCGATGTTATTGGATAAATATTCGTTGGTTCCCGGCGACGAAAATATTTTTCGCAAATTTTTTGAGGACGCTCCTTTCGGCGAAACGGAGAAAAACTTTTTGAAATCCGGAGTCGTTCCGGAAGTCGTCGTTATCCCGGAAATAAATCGAAGAATAATTTCCGCACGTTTCCGCGAAGAGCCGGACGAAAAAATTTTGCGCTCCGCCGAATTTTTCCTGTCCGAAAAATTTCACGCCGATTTTAAAATTCAGCCGATTTTCCCGAAAAAAA
>CAJOFG010000168.1:0-738 GCA_905233965.1 uncultured Selenomonadaceae bacterium | reverse complement strand
TCCGAAACAAAAAAAGTTTCCGCGAAAAAAAATCCGGTTGAAAAAAAATCCGACGCTCCCGCCAAAATTCCCGCGCCGAAAAAATCCGTTAAAGTCGAATCCGGCGAAAAAATTTTCGGCAAAAAAATTTCCGGCGAAGTCATAAATATTTCCGACATTCAGGACAATATGTCCGTCACTCTTGCCGGCGAAATCGGTTCCGGCGACAGAAACGGAGTCAAACTTCGCGAATTTAAAAGCGGTTCCATGGCGGTGACTTTCGCGCTCACCGATGACACCGACGGAATAAATTGCAAAAAAATTTTCCGCGCCGGCTCGAAAGAGGAGGCGGAAAAACTCGTCGCAAACCTCAAGCCCGGCATGAAAATAAAAATTCGCGGCACAGCAAAATATGACGACTACGCGAAAGAAATTATCGTGATGATTGACGGGATTGAGGCTCTGAAATCCGAAAACGCCCGGCAAGACAACGCACCGGTAAAACGCGTCGAACTTCACGTTCACACCACGATGAGTGCGATGGACGCGGTTATTCCTCCGAAAAAATTGGTGACGACCGCCGCCGAATGGAATTGGTCTGCCGTCGCGATAACCGATCACGGAGTTTTGCAAGCTTTCCCGGAGGCGGCGAATACTGCGGCGAAACTCAAAAAGCAGGGCAAGGAAATAAAAATAATTTACGGCATGGAAGGTTACCTGACGACGGAGGAAAACCAAAAGAGTGCTTATCATATAATC
>CAJOFG010000167.1 GCA_905233965.1 uncultured Selenomonadaceae bacterium | reverse complement strand
ATTCGCGCGGCGGGTTGCAGTTTGAAAACCGGTTACGAAGAAGCGAAAAATATCGTTATCCGTTCAATCGGCGAAGGAATGGTCGCGCAGGGATTTTTGTCGCAAAAAGATTTTGAGGAAGACCGTGAACTTGCGCTTGTCGATTACGCGATTGAGTTGTGAACGATGAGCGACGGTTTTATAAATTTGAATAAGCCGGCGAACATGACGAGCCACGACGCGGTAAACATAGTACGAAAAATTTTTGACACGCGCAAAGTCGGACACGCCGGCACGCTTGACCCGGCGGCGACGGGAGTTTTGCCTGTTGCCGTCGGACGGGCGACGAAATTTTTGGAATATCTTTCCGACCGGGACAAAACTTACCGGGCGGAAATTTTATTTGGAGTTGCGACGACAACCGGCGACATTACCGGAGAAATTTTGCGGCGCGAAGAAAATTTTTTCATGCCGGGACTTGACGAGTTGAAACGGGCGGCAAAAAATTTTTCGGGGCAAATCGAACAGACCCCGCCGAAATTTTCCGCGATAAAATTGAACGGGCGAAAGGCTTACGAGTTGGCGCGAAAAAATATCGACTTTGAACTTCCGAAACGAATCGTCACGATAAACCGGTTTGAAATTTTATCCGTCGAAAAAAATTTCGTGACCGTCGAAGTCGATTGCTCGAAAGGAACTTACATCAGAACTTTGGCAGAAGATTTCGGAGCAAGTTTGAAACTTCCGGCGACGATAAAAAATTTGCAACGTGTCCGCGTCGGAGAATTTAAAATCGAAAATTCCGCAACGCCGGACGAATTGAAAAATCGCGGCGAAGAATTTTTAAAGCCGGTTGAATTTTGTCTGACGCATTTGGAAAAATTCGATTTGTCGGAACACAGGCAAAAAGCTTTTCTGAGCGGGTTGCCGACCGACGTTTTCAAACCGGATTCAATCGTCAGAGTTTACGTCGGCGAAAAATTTTTGGGTACGGGAAAAATTTCCGGCGGCGAATTGAAATCGGACAAACAATTTGCAACACAATGAAAAAGACTCCGAAGAAAATTTTTCATCGGAGTCTTTTTTACGTGTACGAACGAAAAATTTTTTTTGCAAAAAAATTACAATTCTTCGACAATAATATTTTGGTTTGTGAAAATGCAAATGTCCGCCGCGATTGACAAAGACTCCTTCGCAATTTCTGCCGCCGACATTTTTGTATGAGCGGCAAGAGCGCGACCTGCGGCAAGCGCGTAAAAACCGCCCGAACCTATCGCCGCAACATCTCCGTCCGGCTCGATGACTTCGCCGCTGCCGGAGAGCATCAGAATTGTATCTTTGTCCGCGACGAGGAGCAACGCCTCAAGCCGGCGCAAAATTTTATCGGTGCGCCACTCTTTCGCAAGAGCAACCGCCGCCCTTTGCAAATGCCCGTGACACTCTTCAAGTTTGCCCTCGAATTTTTCAAACAAAGTGAAAGCGTCCGCGACGGAGCCGGCGAACCCGGCAATAACTTTGTCGTGATAAAGTCGGCGAACTTTTTTCGCGGTTGACTTCATGATTGTGTGTTCGCCGAATGTAACTTGACCGTCACCGGCGATCGCGGTTTTGCCGTCCTTTTTAACGGCAACTATCGTTGTGGCATGAAACATTTATATCAACTCCCATTCTTCAATAGTCATACAAGGAATTTCTTTGAACTGTTTAAGCTGTTTGTCATTCGTCAAAAATAAATCGCAACCGCTTATGCAAGCAGTGGCAAGCTGCAAAGCGTCCGGCAATTTGAAAGACGGATAATCTGCACGAATCCTTGCCGCTCTTTCTGAAATATCTGCTCTTATCGGATACAACAAAATCGGTGTACTGCTTATGAAATCCCAAAAATCTCTCACGGCATCATTATTTCCTCTTTTATAGTGATATGTCAAATACTCTGCCTCAGTGATGACTGACGTGACCAAACAAATATCGCTCGATAAAAAAGGTGCTAAAATTTTTAACGTTTTCTCTCTGAATGGTGAATCGCCGTCCATGAAATAAATCACCGGCGACGTGTCCAAAAAAACTTTTTTAAAATCTTTCATCGGCACGCAACTCTCTCACATATGCATCGGCTTTTTCAACGCTCCCGAACATTTTACCGCCGCTCCCGGAAAATTTTCTCAGAAATTTTTCCGCTTCTTCCGGTGTGCGTTTCGGTCTTTTCGGTTCGCCGTAATCGGAAATAATGACGGTAACTTTTTTTCCGGGCGGCAAATCCAAAACTTCATCGGGGACAAAATTTTTTCCGTCGTAAGTTGCGGTTATCTCGTTCAACATAACGCTTTCATCTCCTCGATTTTTTCCAACGCTCTTTGCGCCAAAAAATTTTTTCTTTCCCGTTTCGGAATTTTTTTCTCCGGCGGCGGCAACAGTCCGAAAGTGATGTTCATCGGGCGGAAATCGTTTTCGTCCGCCGTCGTGATGTAATGCGCCAATGCTCCGTGACAAGTTGCCGGCGAAAAAATTATTTCGTCGAAATTTTTTGCAAGCCGCGCCGCATTTATCCCGGCAACCAATCCGGATGCGGCAGACTCGAGGTAACCTTCAACGCCGGTTATCTGTCCCGCGAAAAAAATTTTCGGCGAAGATTTCAGCCGGTAAGTCGGCAACAAAATTTTCGGCGAATTGATGTAACTGTTTCGGTGCATAACGCCGAACCGAACAATTTCCGCATTCTCCAAGCCGGGAATCATTGAAACGATTCTGCGCTGTTCCGGCCAAGTCAGATGAGTTTGAAAACCGACGATATTATACAACGTCGCCGCCGAATTGTCTTGCCGAAGTTGAACGACGGCGTAAGGAGTTTTTCCGGTGCGCGGGTCTTGCAGTCCGACCGGTTTCATCGGACCGAAACGCAAAGTATCTTCGCCTCGTGCCGCCATGACTTCGACGGGCAGACAACCCTCAAAAAAAATTTCCCGCTCAAATTCGTGCAACTTTGTTTTATCTGCGTTGACAAGTTCGCGCCGAAAATTTAAATATTCTTCCTCCGTCATCGGGCAATTTATGTAAGCCGATCTCCGCGCCCTTCCCGTAGCGCGACGAAAAAAAAGCTTTGTCGAAATTCACCGACTCGCAGGTAACAATCGGAGCCGCCGCGTCGTAAAAATAAAATTCGTCGCCGCCCGTCAACTTTTTTATTTCGTCGGCAAGTTTTCCCTCCGTCAAAGGTCCGCTCGCGATTATCAAAATATCTTCGGAGTTTAAAAATTCCTCAAGACTTTCGACTTCGCCGGGAACAAATTTTACGTTCGGCGAAGATTTTACTTTTTCGGTGACTGTCGCGCCGAATTTTTCCCGGTCAACGGCAAGCGCACCGCCGGCCGGAATTTTCGTTTCGTCCGCCGCCGACATTATCACCGAATCGAGCCGGCGCATTTCCTCTTTCAAAACGCCGACCGCATTTGCCAACCCCGCCGCCCGGAATGAATTGCTGCAGACCGGCTCCGCGAAGTTTCCGGTTTTGTGAGCCGGCGTCAATTTTTCCGGGCGCATTTCGTGCAGGACGACTTCAACGCCGCGCTTTGAAATTTGATGAGCCGCCTCCGCACCGGCGAATCCGGCTCCGATTATGTGAACTTTTTTCAATTTGACTCTGCCTTTTTCTTCTTGCGATTTTTCATTGTCTCACTGCGTTTTCTCGACTCGGCAATAATTTTGTTTATCGGGTGATTTTCCCGCGACGAACAATTTTCGTTGCCGCAGTAAAAAATCGGTGCGCGATCTCTGAACCGGTGAATAAACATCGTCGCGCCGCAAATTTTGCACGGCTTGTCCTGCGGCTCGTCCCACGTCGAAAAATCGCACGTCGGAAATTTTTCGCAACCGTAAAAAATTTTTCCGCGGCTGACCGTCCGTTTCGCCAAACGTGCGCCGCATTTCGGACACTTCTGCTCCAAATAATTCAGATAAGGTTTCGCGTTTTTACATTCGGGATAACCGGAGCAGGAAAGGAAAAGTCCGTAACGCCCGCGCCGAATCATCATCGGACGACCGCATTTTTCGCAAACCTCGTCACTCATCACCGGCGGCTCGTCTTTCGGTGTCGCGTCCTCGCCCAGCGAAGTCATCGCCGCGTTGAAAGCTTTGTCGAACTCGGAGCAAAAATCCTCAATAACTTTTTGCCCTTCGATTTTCCCGGCGGCAACTTCATCAATTTTTTTCGCGATGTCGTTGTAACAATCGACCGTGAAAAATTCGCCGAAAAATTCTTCCGTCGCGTTCAAAACTTTTTTGCCCAAGTCGGTAATTTTGAAAGTCGAATCCTCAAGCTTAACGTAATTCCTTTTCAACAAACTGCTGATGCCTGCCGGATAAAATTCTTCGCCGTTTATCTTGAGAATTTGCAAAACGACGGGCAAAGAAAATTCCGTACAGTCGCCGGTGAGATTGAATTTTTCCGAAAGGTCGCCGCCGGAAATTTTTTTGTAAATCAAGTCGTAAAGTTGAAATTGTCCCTCGTTCAAATATTGCTTGATACTGTCCGGCGTTCTTTTGTCCGCGCTCAAAGAAATTTTTTCGCCGTGCGGATAAGTTATCAAGCCGCCGCAACCGTCTTTTTCAAAATTCAAGCCTTCGTAAAATTGTTCGAGGAGGAACCGGATTTTCGGCGCGGAAAATTTTAAATCTCTCAGTGCAATTTCAAGCAAAACTCCCGGCGTTAAAATTTTTCCCGGATCAAATTCTTCGTCCGGTTGACTGCCGGCGATAATTTTCAAAAGCATGGCGCGGAACCTGCCGACTTTCACGCCGCGATAAATTTTGCAGGAAAGATATTCGCCGATTTTGTGACTTGCGAATTTGTCGATAATTTTCCGGACGCGGAAAGATTCGGCAAGGTTTTTGTCAATCGGTCGCGCATTTGCGAAGGCAAGTTTGAAAGCGTCCTTCGACAAATCGGTACAATCTATCCGGCAATTCGATTTTGAATTTACGCCGAACATTTTGCAAAGTTGTCCCGCCAAAAATTCGCCCTGCGCATCCGGATTCGTCGCGAAATAAACCCGGCGCGCATTTAACGCCGCCTTTTCAATTTCCTTCAGCAAAGGACTTTTTCCGCGCACCGTGATATATTCCGGCGCGTATCCGTTCTCCGCGTCGATGCCGAGTCGGCTTTTCGGCAAGTCTTTTAAAAATCCGTCCGTTGACATGATTAAATATTGCCGTCCGAGAAATTTTTTTATCGTCCGCGCTTTGCCCGCGCTCTCCGTTAAAATCAAAGTTTTGAGTTGAGTTGTTTCCGCCACAGAATTTTCCTCCGTTTCAAATTTTTTATCTGATACGCGAATATTTTCCGTCATCTTCAACGATACAATTTTTTATTTCAAGTTGCAAGACCAAAGATAAAATTTCATCCGGTTCGATATCGTCCTCCGCGATTAAAATTTCGTCAAGCGTGACAAATTCGCCGGCGGGAATGAGTTTGAAAATTTTTTCCTCCGCCGCGCTCAACTGCACCGGCGCGGAAATTTTTTCCTCCGTCGTGAAATTGTATTCGGCGAGAACATCTTCGGCAGAAGTTATCAAAGTTGCGCCGTCGCGAATAAGTTCGTTGCAGCCGACGCTCATTGCGGAATAAATATTTCCCGGCACCGCGAAAACGTCGCGCCCGTAATCGCCGGCATAAGTCGAAGTTATCAGCGCACCGGATTTTTTCCCCGCCTCGACGACGATAACGCCGCGCGAAAGTCCGGCGATGATTCTGTTTCGCGCCGGAAAAGTTGTTGCGTTCGGCGCAATGTTCGGTTCAAATTCCGTCATGACCAAACCGGTTTCGGAAATTTCTTCCAGCAACTTTTTATTTTCGCGAGGGAAAACGTGATTTATTCCGCAACCGAGAACGGCGACGGTTCGCCCGGCTTGCAACGCGCCGCGATGAGCGTTCGTGTCGATACCTCTTGCCGCGCCGCTCACGACGGTTAAACCCGCCGCCGCCAAATCCTTGCCCAAAGAAAATGC
>CAJOFG010000166.1 GCA_905233965.1 uncultured Selenomonadaceae bacterium | reverse complement strand
GCCGGGCGAAGTGCGACGGCGGAAAATGAAAAAATTTTCTTTACCCGGAAACGTACTTTTGGATTTATGACGGGCGAATTTTCGACATGACGGTTTGACGTGCTGACGTGGCTCATGTCATGGCGGAACGATTGATGCGGAGGTTGCGGAAAATTTTTTCCGCTCACGGTTCCTCCGATACCATATCGCTTACTGTTGTATAGACAACTTTCATAAAAAAATTTGCAGCCTCTCAGTTCATCTGCAACTGAACCGGATTCCCTTCGTTCTCCGTTCCCCGTCAAGCGACCGGATTATTCGAAAATTATTTTTCCAACATTTCCTCAATAACCAAACGATATTCTCCGGACAAATCAATTTGCAAATCGTATTCGACTTGAGTATTCAAAAGTGCCTCGTCGATTTTCCGGGAAAGCTCATCAGCCTCGCGACTCAATTTTTTTGCAAGCGCGCGAATTTTATTTCTGTCGTAGTCAATCGTCACAATCCGGTCGATGTCGTAAAAGTATGCGGTCTGATTTCCGTCATTGTTGAAAACGTAGCCTTTGCCCGCGCCCTTTTGCAATTCGTGCGAACTTTTCCGCGATGCCATTCTCAAAACCGTTTCAAGGAACAGGCGACGACTTTTATTTATGTCAACCGCCGCGTCGAAATTAAAATTCATTTCGGTTTTTGCCTTCCAAATTGCCGTGCTCAAATTTTCTTTCTCCGTCATCAACTTCTGCCAAATTTCGATAAGCTCGTCAACTTTAAAATCTTCCGCATTTTTCCGGCTCACGTCGATTGATTCGTCTTGTTGCCCCGCGAGTGCTTTACTGCGAAAATGTTTTTCGGTAACCGTCATGATATTGTTTTCTTCGGACAGGTAACGCCCGATATAATTCAAAAGCTCTTCGATTCTGTTTTGCGCTTGGAAAGCCTCTTTCAAATTCATAGAATTTTCCTCCAATCTTTTGTCGATTAAAAATTCTTTCGGCAAAAATTTTTTTATTCCTCCCGCAAATTTTTTTGTTTGACGATCGAAAAAATTTTTCATAAAATCATGTTGGTGATCAACTTGAATGTTTATTACGAACTTGGCGATTTAAAATTTGAGTGGGACAGCGAAAAAGCCGAAAAAAATTGGCAAAAGCACAAAGTGTTATTCAAAGTTGCGGCGCGTGTTTTTTTGGATGACTGCAGAATTGACGGCTATGATGAATTGCACAGTGATGAGGAAGAACGAATTAAAGTTGTCGGACATGTTGAAAAAATATTGACGGTGATTTATGTCGAACGCGGTGAAAGAAACAGAATTATTTCTGCGCGACGTGCCACAAAATATGAGGAGGACGAATATTATGGACAGGTTGGAGATTTCTGAAAAATTTCCGTATACAAAAGAGGAATTGGAATGTTTGGCGGAACTCGAAAAAATGTCTTATGAAGAAATTGATTTAAGCGACATTCCGGAGATTACTCATGAAGAGTTTGAAAGAATGAAAGCAAATCGACTTCGCAGGAAAAATGCAAAAAAAACCGCGTAAAAAATCCCTTCGGCTGGATTGATTCGCCGTCGGGATTTTTTTGGGACGGCTCGAAAAATTTTTTTGGCGGCTTTAACCCGGAGAAAATTTTTTTGCAGGGAAATTATTCAATACGTCGAAGTTTAACGGGTATGAAACACGTTACAGTTACATTCGGGCGAAGTTACAAAATTTTTTTGGCGGTTGCCGCGATTCTGACTTTGCAACTTCTCGCGTCCGGACAATTTTACGGCTCAATCTTAATCGGCGCATTGTTGAACTTTTTTTATTTCATTTCGGCGGCGGCAAGATTGGAAGCGGTTGCGCAAATGGGAACCGACCGGGCAAAGCGGGTAATGTTGATCGGTCTGTTGTTGCGGCTGGCAATGGTTTTCATCGTTTTGGGAGTTGCGGCTCACATATCGACAAATCTTTTTCTTGCGTCGTCGGTTTGTTTCGCGACTTTCTATCTGACTGCGCTCGGAGTTTTGATTTATTCCGAAAGGGGGTGAATGTATGGAGGAAATCGGTGTCCGCGAAACTGTTCGGTTTCTGGGGTTGACTTTCAACGTGGAAACAATTTTGATGACGTGGCTGGTAATGATAATCGTGATAACAATTTCCTGCCTTGCGGTAAGGAGCTTGAAACTCGTTCCGTGCGGCTGGCAAAATTTTATCGAAATGATTGTCGAATGGCTGCACGATCAAATGGAGGCGATGATGGGCAGGCGCGGAAAATTGTTTGCGCCGTTTATCGTGTCCCTGTTCCTGTTTCTGCTCACAAGCAATTTGCTCGGCTTGATTCCGTTTCTCGAATCTCCGACGAACGATTTAAACACGACACTCGGTCTTGCGCTCCTCGTCATTTTTTTGGTTCACTTTTTCGGACTTTATTTCAAAGGCGGGCATTACATAGCGCACTTTTTCCAACCGGTCGCGCCGTTCGTCGTCATCAATCTGATTGAGGAAATTGCAAAGCCGATAACGCTTGCCTTCCGTCTTTTCGGGAACATTCTCGCGGGCGAAATTTTGATTATCGTTTTGTTGCACCTCATGCCGATATGGATGCCGGTACCAAGCGTCGTTTGGTTGGCGTTCAGTATTTTTATCAGCTGTGTTCACGCGGTAATTTTTACCATGCTCAGTATGGCTTATCTCGGCAACGCAGTCAAAGAGGATTAACGTGTATTTTTAAAGGAGATTTCTGTCATGACTAAAAACTTTCTCAAATACGGTCTTTGCGCATTTGCAATGTCGGCACTTCTCATTTCCGGATGCGGGGGGGGGCAGTAAAGAAGCCGACTCACCGAAAGGAGCACCTCAGCAACAGGTAGAACAACAAAAACCGGCTGAACAGCCGAAACAGGTCGAATACACTCCGGCGGACGTAACCGTCATGATGGACGAATTGGAAAATAATGCTGCCGCTGCTCAAAAAAAATACAAAGGGCAGTACCTCAAGATTACCGGGAAACTCGGTGCCATCGACAGCAATATGAAATACATTTCAGTTATTCCGAACAGAGATTTTGCAATACTCGGTGTGCATTGCGAATTGAAAGCCGGTGACAAAACTCAGGAAGATTATGTAATGAGTCTTTCAAAAGGACAACAGGTTACGGCTTACGGACAAATTACCGATGTCGGAGAAGTGATGGGTTATTACATGAAAGTAGACAAATTTGAGTAAAACAGAAATCTTTTTGAAAGTGTAAAACAAATTTGAGGAGGAAAAATTTTTATGGAAAATGCAATCATGGTAGCGGCGGCTCTTATCGGAGCAGGTATCACAATGGGCTTGGCGGCAATCGGTGCCGGCGTCGGCGACGGTCTCGTCACCAGCAAATTCATTGACGGCATCACCCGTCAACCGGAAGCAAAAAATACTTTGTTCACCAACACCCTTATCTCCGTCGGTTTGATTGAAGCTATGGCAATTATCGCCGCCGTCGTCGCGTTGATTATGCTGTACGCAAATCCGCTCATCAACGGCTGAGTAATTTCCCGCAAAAATCTCGGGAGAGGGGGAATTTACTTTGATAGAACTTAACGCAACAATGATAGCGCAAGTGATAAACTTCCTGATTCTGGCGGCAATTCTCCGCGCTGTGGCTTACGAGCCGGTTGCGAAACTTTTGAAACAACGTTCCGACAAAATTCAAAATTCTTTGGACAAAGCCGAAGCGGACAAAAAAGCCGCCGAGGAAACTTTGGCACAATACAAGGCTCAACTTGCCGACGCACAGAAAAAGGCACAGGCGATAGTCGAAAAAGCCGAATTGACCGCTCGCAAAGAACGCGAAGCACTCGTCGCGGAAACGAAACAGGAAATCGACAAGATGAAAGAAAATGCGAAAGTCGAAATCCAAAACGAACGCAACCGCGCATTTGAACAAATGAAGTCGGAAATCGTTTCCCTGAGTTTGGCGGCGGCAGAAAAAATCGTCGCGAAAAATCTCACGTCCAAAGAAAACGACAAGCTTATCAACGAATTTATCTCCGGATTAAACAAAGATATGCTCGACGACGTGAAGTAAGGGGGCGGGTCGATGTTAAACATTCAACTTGCCGGCAAGTATGCACGGGCGATTTTTGAACTCGCGGAGGAAGAAAAAAAACTTGACGCTTACGACAAAGATTTAAACAAAGTCAAGCAAGATATTTTCGACATTCCGGAAGCGGTCAGCTTTTTCAAAAATCCGCTCGTCCCGCACCAAGCGAAAAAAGATTTGCTCACGAAAGCGTTGAAGAAAGAAATTTCGGAAACCGTAATGAATTTTCTGTTGCTCCTGGTTGACAAAAGCAGAATCGGAATTTTTTCCGACATATACGAAATTTTTACCGGGCTGAAAAACAAAGCGCAGGGCATCGTCATTGCCGATGTTACCGGTGCTTTTCCGCTCAGCACGAAACAGGAAAATCAGTTGACGAAAAAACTTTCCGAATTGACGGGCAAAAAAATCCGGATTCGCACTCACGAGGACAAAACAATTCTCGGCGGGCTCATCGTGACGATAGGGGACAAACGAATCGACGGTTCTGCCGCCGGACGTTTGCGCTCCCTCAAAAGTTCTTTGGCAACCGACTCGGTAAGAATCTGAGGTGAAACTAAAAAGT
The DNA here is from genome assembly GCA_905233965.1 of uncultured Selenomonadaceae bacterium. Lineage (GTDB taxonomy): Bacteria > Bacillota > Negativicutes > Selenomonadales > Selenomonadaceae > Quinella. The sequence continues at coordinate 3,607 of CAJOFG010000166.1, read as the reverse complement.
ATGAAAATAAATCCTGATGAAATTACTGCCATAATCAAGAGTCAAATCAAAAATTACAACGTCGATTTGAACGTCGATGAAGTCGGCACGGTCATAGAGGTCGGTTCACGGACTTGACAAAGCCATGTCCGGCGAACTCTTGGACTTCGGCGACGATATTTTCGGTTTGGTCTTGAACTTGGAGCAAGATAACGTCGGCGCGGTTATTCTCGGTCGCGACGACGAAATTAAAGAGGGTCGCACGGTTAAACGCACGGCGCGAATTATGCAGGTTCCCGTCGGCGAAAACATGATCGGACGTGTCGTCGATGCACTCGGTCGTCCGATTGACGGCAAAGGCGCAATCGCAACGACGCAGTCCCGCCCGGTTGAGTTTAAAGCTCCCGGTATCGCGGACAGAAAATCCGTTCATGAACCGTTGCAGACCGGTTTGAAAGCCATTGACGCGCTCGTTCCCATAGGACGCGGACAGCGCGAATTGATTATCGGCGATCGCGGTATCGGTAAATCTGCGATAGCGATTGATACGATTATCAATCAGAAAGGGCAAAATTGTATTTGCGTTTACGTCGCAATCGGGCAGAAGGCATCGACCGTTGCCCGTGTCGTGAAAACTTTGGAAGATCACGGCGCGATGGAATATTCAATCGTCGTTGCGGCAACCGCTGCGGACTCCGCTCCGCTCCAGTATCTCGCACCTTACGCCGGCGTTGCCATGGCTGAATATTTTATGTACGAAAAGCACGGGCATTGCCTTTGCATTTATGACGACTTGACGAAACACGCGGCGGCTTATCGTGCCATGTCGCTTTTGCTGAGAAGACCTCCCGGACGTGAAGCTTATCCGGGCGACGTTTTCTATCTCCACTCCAGACTTTTGGAGCGTGCCGCGAAGTTAAGCGACAGACTCGGCGCGGGTTCGATAACGGCTCTTCCGATTATCGAAACGCAAGCCGGCGACGTTTCCGCTTACATTCCGACAAACGTCATTTCAATCACCGACGGACAAATCATGTTGGAAACCGACTCGTTCTATTCCGGCGTTCGTCCGGCAATCAGCGTCGGTCTTTCCGTTTCCCGCGTCGGCGGTTCCGCGCAGATTAAAGCGATGAAACAGGTTGCCGGTACAATGCGTCTTGACCTTGCACAGTACCGCGAACTTGCCGCATTTGCTCAATTCGGTTCCGACCTCGACAAGGCGACGGGCGCAAGAATGGTTGAAACGCTTAAACAGTCCCAATATTCCCCGCTTGCCGTAGAAGACCAGGTCTTGACTATCTTTACCGCAGTCAGAGGATATTTGGTTGACATTCCGGTTGACAAAGTCGTTACCTTCCACGCCGACTTCATCAAGTTTATGCACGCGAACCATCCGGAGATCGGGAAGAAAATTGCCGAGCAGAAGAAACTTGATGACGCGCTTGAAGCGGAAATCAAAGCGGCGATTGAGGAATTTAAAAACACCGTTACTTACAAGACTGAAGGCTGAGGCGGTGACGTAAATGGCAAATTTACAAAACATTCGCCGTCGAATCAAAAGCGTTAAGAATATCCAAAAAATTACCAACGCGATGGACATGATCGCCCGTTCCAGATTCAATGCGGCGCGGGACGCTCTCCTTTCAAACATTCCTTACGTTGACAAAACACGGGCAATAATTCGGCGCGTCATTTCGCAAATGCACGGGCGCGAAGATGAAAGTCCTTACATCATGACGAGGGAAGAATTTAAAGAGCGTTACAAACTGCAAGAGGAAAAAGGCAACGCGGCGGGAAAATTTTTGTACATCGTCATCGCGTCCGACAAAGGGCTTGCCGGCGCATACATACTCAAGCAACATCTTTAAAGAGGCGCACGAAACGATTGAGTATGACGGTTCGGAAGAATCGAAGGTCGCTCCCGTCGAAGAGGAAAATTTCCACAAGAAAAATTTCGACGCGATAAAAGAGTTGAGAGCCGCCGGTGCTCCGCGCAGAAAACAGTTGAAAGCGACCGGCAGTTACGCGATGGCGCACAGCGGACAGATGACCTCTTCGGGAGGTTCTTCCGGAAGTACGACGGCGAATTTGTCCGTTGCAAAAACTTTCAACGACGCTGATTATGTTGATGACGTTGACATTATCGCAGTCGGAAGAAAAGCCGCGTCACATTTCCGGTCACGCGGTTACAATGTCGTGAAAGAATATTCCGGGATAAGCGAACGCCCGAAATATTACGTTGCGAAAGAAATTGCCGATTACGTTGTCGAACGTTTCGAGAGCGGCGACATTATCGAAGTCACTATGATTTACACGAAATTTAAATCGGCGATAAGTTGCGAGCCGGACGACGTGACACTTCTTCCGATTATCACGGACGACTACGAAAATTTGAATTTGAAAGACGAGTACATTTACGAGCCGGATGTCGTGTCCGTTCTGAACAATTTCCTGCCGCGCAGACTTGCAACCCGGATTTTCGGAGCAATGTTGCACAGTGCCGCGTCGGAATTGAGCTCCAGAATGAACGCGATGAGCAACGCCACCGATAACGCGCAAGAGCTTATCGGCAAACTTAACCTGTACTACAACAAAGTCCGTCAAGCCGGCATCACCAGCGAAATTAACGAGATTGTCGGCGGTGCGGAAGCTTTGAAGTAACCCGGAGGGAACATAATGAAAAAGTTTTACTCTTTGCTTGTTGCGTCTGTCATGATTGCCGGTTTTACACCGCAAACTTTTGCCGCGACTCCCGACAACGAAATTGTCCGGTTCGCAAGCGACGATACGGTTATCGTAGTTGAGGAGGATACGAAAAAACCTTCCGACGACACGGTGGTTATTGTTGAGGACGACGGCAAAAACAAAGACGACGTGACAATCATAACAAACTGAATTTTTTGGCAAAGGAGAGATTGACATGAAAAAATTTGTAATGTCACTTCTTGCGACCTTCATCGTCACCGGTTTTACACCGCAGGCTTTTGCCGCAATTTCCGGCGATGACGATTCACTTATTCAACTCAGACGCGATGACGATTACGTTATTATCGTTGAAGACGATGATGACGATTATTATCACCGCCACCACAGAAGAAACAGAGATGACGTTGTCATAATCGAAGATGACGGCAGATACGATGACGAAGTCGTAATTATCGACGATTGATTAAAAAGAGAGGTGTAAACCTTTGGCGAAAGGAAAAGTTGTTCAAGTTATCGGCGCGGTCGTCGACGTGGAATTTCCGCCCGGCGAATTGCCCAAAATTTTGAACGCGATACACATAACCGGTAAATCCGGCGACGTAGAAATTGATTTGATAGCGGAAGTCATGCAACATCTCGGCGACAGCGTCACCCGTTGCATCGCCATGAGTTCCACCGACGGACTTGTTCGCGGTATGCTTGCCGAAGATACCGGCGCACCGATTACCGTACCTGTCGGCGAAGCTTGCTTGGGACGTGTCTTTAACGTTCTGGGGCAAACCGTCGATAACAATCCGGAACCGGTTAAAAACAAGGAAACGCGCCCGATTCACAGAGCCGCTCCGACTTTTGAGGAGCAGGAAACTTCGACGCAGATTTTGGAAACGGGAATTAAAGTTGTTGACTTGATAGCGCCATATTC
>CAJOFG010000165.1 GCA_905233965.1 uncultured Selenomonadaceae bacterium | reverse complement strand
TGTTGCCTCTGAATTTGATGTCGGCGGCTTGGAAATTGAAATTTCAATTCCGGTCGGTGTCGAACTTGCGAAAAAAACTTTGAATCCGATTTTGGGCGTTGAAGGCGGTTTGTCCGTTATCGGGACGACCGGAGTTTTGCGTCCCATGTCGGAGGAGGCTTTCAAAAATTCTCTCGTCCCGCAAATTGACGTTGCGAAGGCGGCGGGGTTCGACGAATTGATTTTCGTTCCCGGAAAAATCGGAGAGACCATCGCGAAAAAAATCGGCTTTCCGGCCGGCGCAATCGTTCACACCGGAAATTTTATCGGGTTCATGATTGAAGCGGCGGCCGAGCGGAAGATTAAAAAAATAATTCTCTGCGGACACGTCGGCAAGTTGATAAAAGTTGCGGCGGGAATTTTTCACACGCACAACCGGGTTGCCGACGGACGACTTGAAACTTTGGCGGCATATGCGGCGTGTGAAGGTTTGAACGCCGGAGAAGTGAAAAAAATTTTGTCGGCGGCAACGACTGAGGAAGCGGCAAAAATTATCGCGGAAAATAATTTCGGACGCGTCTGGAAAAAAATTTCGGAGCGTGCAAGTTTTCGCGCCGGGCGTTACGTTTTCGACGAAATTAAATTCGGAACGATTCTTTCCGACTACGCCGGCAACATTTTGGGACGCGACGATGCCGCAGAAAAATTTTTGGATGAGATGAGATAAAAAATTTGGGGGCGGCAAAGATTTTTTATTGACAATTATTATCAATTATGTTAAATTACAATCAAGCTTTTCGTAAAGCTCTCCTAAAAAAAATAAATCACATGCCTGTAAGAAACTCGCAATGCTCATGCGGGTTTTTTATTTTGTCGCGAAACTTTTTTCCGGAGAAAAAAAATCCCGCCTGCCGGGCGAGAATTTAATATTGCAAAAATGCGTTTAATTCTTTTTGAAGTTTGTTAAGTGAATTGTCAGTCGGAATTGTTCCGTTTATGATTTTCAAAATTTCCGCGTCGGCATAAAGCATCGCCGCCTCGTAATTTTTAAATTTTTCCGGCATGATTGATTTGTCCATCGCGTCGCTGATGTCTGCCGGTGTCATCGTATTGTTTTCAGTATCGCTCCACGAAAAAATTTCGCGTGCCTCCGAAGACATTATCACGTCGCGACGAACCGGCAAGGCTTGCGATTTTTGCAAAATCATTTGTTGCGTCGCTTTGTCGTAGCAAATATTTTTCATCAATTCCCACGCCAAATCTTTATCGTTCGTCCGTGAACTCATGGCGATAAGCAGAGTATTCAAAATCGAAATGTTTTCGCCGGACGACCCCGCCGGCATTTTTATGCAGTCCCACTCGAAGGAGGTATATTTTTTTATTCTCCAGGGATAAGGTTTGTAAGTCCGATATTCGGCGAAAGTGAACGGGCGAAATGCAACGCGCCCCATGTCAAAATCTTTCGCGGTGACTTCGCGTCCCTTATGAATGTTCCGGAGCTCAATCATAAATTTTACCGTGTCCTTCATTCGCGGATCTGCAAAATAAGATGCCTTGCCGTCCGCACGGAAAAAAATTACTCCGTTTGAAATTGCCGCCTGCTGCCACGAATAATCGTATCGCCCGAACTGATCAATAATTCCGTCGCCGTCCGTGTCGCGTGTAACCTTCCGGCAAATGTCCAGAAAATCTTCCCACGTCCAATCATTTTTCGGCATGGAAATTCCTTCGCGTGACAACAAAGTTTTATTCACGAACATGAAAGTTAAATTACTTTCGCAGGGCAAGGCGTAAGATTTATTTTCAAATTGTCCGTACTCGAAAGTCGCCGGATAATAAACGTCGGCGGAAAAATTTTCGTCGCCGTCGATGAAGTCCGACAAATCAGCCAGCGCACCTTTCGACGCATACAAATTAAAATCGTCGGACAGCAAAACAAAAATATCCGGCTCGACACCGTTCATGAATTGTTCGGCGAGCCATTCGGCGTAGTCTTCCTTTTTTATGCCGCTGACATATTCGACTTTCACGCCGGGATGTTGCGCCTCAAAATTTCTCACGACTTCATCAATTATTGCGTAAGGTTCGCCCTGCGGCACTTCCCAGTTACTGCCCGCGAAAAGTCCGATGCGCAAAATTTTTGTCCGGCAACTTTGAAAATAAATTCCGGCAGTCACAAGCGCAATCAAAATTATTGACGCGATAAAAAATTTTTTTTGATTAAGTTTAAAATTCATTTCGTTCAATCCGTTTTAAAATTGTAATTCGTTTGCACGACCCAAATTGCAAGTTGCGTCCTGTCGCGCAAATTTAATTTCGACAGCACCGAACTTAATCCGTTGCGAACCGTTCCCTCCGATAAAAATAATTTCTCCGCAATTTCTCTGTTGGAAAGTCCGTTGCCGACGAGGTTTGCGATTTTTTTTTCGGTCTGCGTCAATTCCTCCGCGCCCTTCGCGTCAACTTCAAGGACAATATTTGTTTGCGCCATTTGGTTGAAAAGTTTGACGACGGTCGCGGTAATGTCTTTGTTGAGAATCGAACCGCCGGACATGACGGTATGAATCGCCGAAGTCAATTCCTGCACCGAACAACCTTTCAAAAGGTAACCGCTCGCTCCGTACTTCAGCGCGTGGTAAACATAATCGTCGTCGTCAAAAGTCGTCAGGATAATAATTTTCACGTCCGGATGTTTTTCCTTGACGATTTTTGTACAAAGCACGCCGTCCAATTCAGGCATACGAATATCCATCAAAATTACGTTCGGCAAATTTTTTTCGATGCACTCCAAAACTTTTTGCCCGTTCTCCGCCAAGCCGATAACCTTCATGTCGTTGTTCATATCGAGAACAATTTTTAAACTTTCGCGAATCAATTCCTGATCGTCAGCTATCAAAATTTTTATCATATCCGCCCTCCCGATTTAACGGAATCATTGCTTCGACAATAAATCCGGCGTCGCTCCAATAATGAACCGTTCCGTGCAAAAGTTCCAGCCGCTCGCGCATATGTTTTAATCCGAAACCCTGCTCCACGTTGTCGCAACCTTTGCCGTTGTCCGCAATGACGATGATTAAATATTTTTC
>CAJOFG010000164.1:3129-4101 GCA_905233965.1 uncultured Selenomonadaceae bacterium | reverse complement strand
ATGAAACTTATTCGCGGGATTGGAAAGTTCGTGAGTCTGTCGCTTACCTGAAATATTTCGATGTGCCGGAAAACGGGAGCAAAAATTTTTCACGCCATTATTATTCGTTCGACTTCGGACCGGCTCACTGCGTCGTGCTGAACAGTCAGTGGGACGAAATTGATCAACTTCGTCCGGGAATCTTGGAGGAGCAAAAAAATTGGTTGCGCCGGGACATGGAATCGACTTCAAAGACTTGGAAAATCATTTTCATTCACAAGGACGTTTTGCAATATCGGATTAACGGCAGACCGGAAAGGCTTGAAGGTTTTTCGGACGTGGGCACGGAATTTATGCCGGAGTTTGAATCTTTGGGCGCGGACGTTGTTTTCACGGCGCACCTGCACACTTACAGAAATCGCGGACGGCTGAAAAATTTTGTCGCCGACGAATCCGGTCCGCTGTACGTTTTGACCGGGTTGAGCGGCGACGTTCGTTATCCCGGACTTTGGACAGACCATGCATTGGATAAAGTTATCGCGCCGCAACCGGAAACGGATAATTATTTGACGCTGGAAGTTGACGAAAAAAATTTGACGATGAAATGTTTTTTGCCGGACGGTACGCAAATTGACGAAACGACTTTAAGTAAAGCGTGAAAAAAATTTTGTGAAAGGAAAGTTCTGAATTTTGGCGGACAAGAGAGAAAATAAAATCAGGAACGAATTTACCGACGCGCTCGGCGAAGAAATTTCCGCACGAAAAATTTTTGACAAGGCTAAAGAAAAAAAAGTTGAGGACGACCTTTTTTTGTCGGAGTTCGCCGACGAGTTAATCGCCGAACCGATTGAAGTGAACGAACCGAAATTGCCGCGACCCGGCGACAAGGTGAAAGCGAAAAAAAAGTCCGGGCAAAAAAAATCAAAGCCGACGAAGAAAATTCCGGAAGTCAAACCCGAAGAAAAAGTTTCTCTGGAAAAAAATTTGCCGACC
>CAJOFG010000164.1:0-3107 GCA_905233965.1 uncultured Selenomonadaceae bacterium | reverse complement strand
GCTCCGGAAGCAGAAGCGGAAACCGAATTTGAAAAAAGAATTTTCGCCGAAGCCGACGACGATTTTTACGATGAAAAAATTCCTCAACACATCGGCGACAATATGCGTTCAAACATTTCGACCGGAGAGAAACACAAACCGGTTTTTCGCAGCAAATATTTTGAAGAGCCGGAGGAGCCGGTTAAAAAGACGAACAAGGTCGAAACACCGGATCCGGACGCAGACCTTCACCGCAAACTCACTCATGCGGAAGTTGCCGGAGTTGCCATCTCCGCGATAATGTTGGTCTACAGTTTCGCCACGTTGGACAAACCTCTTTTTTTCCTTGCGCTGTCCCTGCTTTCGCACCTGCTCCGTCCGTTAATCGGTGCGCTTTGCGGCAAATACAATCGTCCGGTACAAAATGCGTTGCGAAGTTTCAGCATTGCAATTTTTTTCGGCGCACTGATTATTTTGCTTGTATGAATTTTTTCGACGGAAAAAAAGTCCGGCTTGACAGAAATTTTCCGTTATGTTAGACTGGGCGACGTTGAAAGAAGGAGTCGTCGCTCCTCACCCGCAGACCTTGAATGAGTTGGCGCGGTTGCAAAAATTTTTTTTGCGCGGATTTTTTTATCCGGAGGAACGGGCGGCTTTCAGGTCGCCTTTATTTTTTTTCTCACCTCGGGAGGTGTATTTGCAATTAGCAGAGACAGTTTGAGAATCAACGAAGAAATTCGTATTCGTGAAGTCCGGGTCACCGACGAAAACGGAGAGCAACTCGGAATCATGCAGACGCGGGACGCACTGAAACTTGCCGAAGAAAGACATCTCGATCTCGTTGAAGTCGCACCGAAAGCAAGACCGCCCGTCTGTAAAATCATGGACTTCGGAAAATATCGTTACGAACAGCAGAAACGCGAAAAAGAAGCGCGCAAAAAACAGAAAGTCATAACGATTAAAGAAGTAAAACTCAGACCGAATATCGAGCAACACGATTTTGATGTTAAGTTGAAAAATGCCCGGCGTTTTGTAGAAGAAGGAAACAAAGTCAAAGTTACAATCATGTTTCGCGGTCGTGAACTTTCACATCCGGAACTCGGCAGCGTCATTCTCGACAAAATGGCAAAAGCTTTGGGCGACAGCGTCAACGTCGAACGTGGAGCGAAACTTGAAGGAAAAAACATGACGATGATTCTCTCACCCAAGGCGCAGAAATCAAAAAAGAATGTCAAAGGAGGAACGAACGATGCCCAAAGTAAAGACGCATCGAGCGACAGCCAAACGCTTTAAAGTCACCGGCACCGGAAAATTTAAACGCAACAAAGCTTTCAAGAGCCATATTTTGGAAAAGAAAACTCCCAAACGCAAGAGAAATCTCCGCAAAGCCACGTTGGCTTCGGCGGCAGATCGTGCGCGTGTAAAGAGAATGCTCCCCTACGCTTAAGGAGGTTATTGTTGTGCCGAGAGTAAAAACCGGCGTCACTGCTCACAGACGCCATAAAAAAATTCTCAAGCTCGCGAAAGGTTATCGCGGAGCAAGAAGTAAACAGTTTAAAAAAGCAAACGAATCCGTAATGAAAGCCGGATTTTATGCATATCGCGACCGTCGCACCAAGAAACGCAATTTCCGTCGCCTGTGGATCACCAGAATCAACGCGGCGGCAAGAGCGAACGGAATTTCTTACAGCCGGTTGATGTGCGGCTTGACGAAAGCGGGAGTCGAAGTTGACAGAAAAATGATGTCCGAACTCGCAATTTCCGATGCCGCCGCATTTACCAAGCTTGTCGAAATCGCGAAGAAAAATCTTTAAGAAAATTTTTTTACAAACCGAAATATTAAAAAGCCGATGTCGAATTTGACACCGGCTTTTTCTGTGCGTAAATTTTTTTATCTGCGCGATTTTACTTCGCGTTTAATTTTGTTTGCCGAGGCAATCATGGCACGGGCATTTTTCATTGACTCCGGATTTTCTTCGCCGGATGCCATGCGTGAAATTTCTTCGACGCAGGAATCTTTGTCCAAAACTTTCACCCGTGTTTTGGTTCGCCCGTCCTCGTCGTACTTGCCGATTTGCAAATGAACGTCCGCCATGCAGGCAATTTGCGCCAGGTGAGTGACACACAGAACCTGTTTGTTCGCGGCAACCTTCGCGATACATTCGCCGACGATTTTTGCCGTCTTTCCTCCCAATCCGGAATCTATTTCGTCAAAAACCATTGTCGCGGCAGAATCTTCGCGTCCCGCCGAAACTGTTTTTATCGCCAGCGCGATTCTTGAAAGTTCACCGCCGGAAACAATCTTCGACAAGGATTTTTCTTCCTCCCCGACGTTCGCCGAAAAAATCATGTCGGCTTTGTCCGCACCGTGACCGGTTAATTCCGGAACGGATTCGACCGGGATTGAAAATTTTGCCTTCTCCGAAACGAGCCGGCGCAATTCTTTTCGTATGGCAAGCCCCAATTTTTCCGCAGACTTTTGTCGGAGTTTCAAAAGCAATTCGGCTTTCGCCTTCGTCTGCTTTTCGAGTTTCGCGACAAGTTGAGTACCCGTTTCAATGTCGGAATCGAAATTTTCCAGCGCGGAAATTTCTTCGCGAACGCTTTTCAAATGCTCCAAAATTTCTTCGACGGAATTTCCGTACAATCTTTTCAGCCGATAAATAACGTCCGTTCGTGCGTGGAGTTTGTCTAAAGTTTCCGGTGAAAATTCGGTCGTTTCCGAGTAAGCGCGAACATCTTCGTAAACTTCGCGCAGGGAAATTGTCGCGTCCTCCAAAAGTTTTTCGGCGGAACTCAGTTTGTCGTCGAACCGGGAAATTTCGGCAAGATTTTTTGAAACTTTCGCCAACAAAGTCAACACGTCGAAATCGGAGCCGCCGCCCAAAAGCAAGCAAGCCTCTTCGACGCTCTCCGAAATTTTTTCCGCGTGAGAAAGTTTGCGAATCTCAATTTCCAATTCTTCATCTTCGTGCGGTTTAAGTTGCGCGTCGGAAATTTCTTTCTCTTCGTGCCGGAGCATTTCAAGCCGCCGTTCGTTATCGGCTTGCCGGGATTTTTTTTCTTCCAACGTGCGGATTTGAAAATTCAGCGAACCCAAAAGTTTCTTGTAATCTTCGCGAACGCCG
>CAJOFG010000163.1 GCA_905233965.1 uncultured Selenomonadaceae bacterium | reverse complement strand
GACCCGGCGACACGCCGTATCCGACTGGATGGAAATTGAAAAGCAACGCGGAATTTCCGTTACAAGCTCCGTCCTCCAACTTGATTATGCCGGCTGCAGAATAAATATTTTGGACACGCCCGGTCACCAAGATTTTTCCGAAGACACTTACCGGACTTTGATGGCGGTTGACAGCGCGGTTATGATTATCGACGCGGCAAAAGGTGTTGAGGCGCAGACGAAAAAACTTTTCAAAGTTTGTCGCGAACGTCGGATTCCGATTTTTACTTTCATGAACAAGCTCGACCGTTACGGAAAAAATCCTCTCGACTTGACGGACGAATTGGAACACATTCTCGGAATACAATCTTATCCGATGAATTGGCCGATAGGAATTGACGGAAAATATTTGGGCGTTTACGACCGGCGAAAAAATCGCGTCGAACTTTTCGCTGAGGACACGACGCACGGACAGACCGAAAGAGTTTCGGAAATTTTCGCGCCGGACGACGAAAAAATGATTCGACGTATCGGGCAGGAAAATTACGATGCACTTCAAGATGACTTGATGCTTTTGGACGAGGCGGGAGAAAGTTTTGACGAGAAAAAAATTGCCGCCGGAGATTTGACGCCGGTTTTTTTCGGCTCTGCGATGACAAATTTCGGCGTGCAAAATTTTTTGGAGGAATATTTGCGGCTTGCTCCTCCTCCGGCTCCGCGACTTTCCGACGACGGAGTTATCGAACCGGACGACGAAAAATTTTCCGCGTTCGTTTTCAAAATTCAGGCGAACATGAATCCGGCGCACCGTGACAGATTGGCATTCATCAGAATTTGTTCCGGCAAGTTCGAGCGCAATATGCAGGTTTGGCACGCGCCGAGTGAGAAGGTTATAAAGCTTGCGCAACCTCAACAATTTTTGGCGCAGGAAAGACAGATTATCGAAGAAGCTTTTCCCGGGGACATTGTCGGACTTTTCGATCCGGGAATTTTCGGAATAGGCGACACTCTCACCGACGAGAAACATAAATTCAAGTTTGAGGACTCCCCGGTTTTCCCGCCGGAAAAATTTGCCCGCGTCCAAGCGAAGGACACGATGAAACGCAAACAATTTTCAAAAGGCATTGACCAACTTACGCAGGAAGGTGCGATTCAACTTTTCTACCCGGTCGGTTCCGGCACGGATTCTTATATCGTCGGAACGGTCGGCACTTTGCAATTTGAAGTTTTGCAATACCGATTGAAATCGGAGTACGGCGTTGATGTTCTCATGACGATGTTGCCTTTTGAAGTTGCGCGCTGGTTAAAATTCGACGACGGGAAAGATGTAACGCCGACTTCACTGCGCGGAGCGGACAGAGGTTTATTCGTTCTGGACAGAAACGAAAATCCGGTTTTAATCGTTGAAAACGAATGGTCGCTCGGCTGGATAACCGATAACAATCCCAAACTGATAATGAATGCAACACCTTTCTGAGAAAAAATTTTTTTGAACGGAGGAATTTTTTAAAATGGAAAAGACACTTGTATTGATTAAGCCGGACGCGTTCGGCAAAAAACATTCCGGAGATATTCTTAAAATTTACGAAGATGCCGGCTTTAGAATCGTCGCGGCGAAAGTCATGAAGATGACGAAAGAAATTGCCGCGAAACATTACGTCGAGCATATCGGCAGACCTTATTACGAAAGTCTTGTCGAATTCATGACTTCCGCGCCGCTTATGGCGTTGGTTCTCTCCGGCGAAAACGTCATTAAACGCGTTCGCGAAATTAACGGCGCGACTAATCCGGCGAACGCGGCGGAGGGAACGATAAGAAAACTTTACGCTGAGGACGGGAGCAAAAATGCCGTTCATGCGTCCGACAGCCCGGAAAGTTCGGCGCGGGAAATTCCGATTTTTTTCAGCGAAACGGAAATGTTTGAGGGGTAAAAAAATTATGAGCGTTTACACGAAAACCGGCGACAACGGAGAAACCGGACTTTACACCGGCGAAAGACTTTCAAAGGAAGATCCGCGCGTTCAAGCTTACGGCACGATTGACGAAGCAAATTCCGTTTTGGGAATGGCGCGGGCTTTTTCCGAAATTCCGGAAGTCAGAGAAAAAATTTTGCAGTTGCAAAAACTTTTGCCGAAACTCATGGCGGACATTGCAAGTTTGAACAAGCCGGCGATGATAACTTCCGGAGACGTGAAACAACTTGAAGAGGAAATGGACGAAATGGAAAAAGCTTTGCCGCCGCTGAGAAATTTTTTGATACCCGGCGACACGAAAGCCGGCGCGATGCTCGACTTGGCACGGACGACTGTCAGACGTGCCGAAAGAAATTTTTGCAAATTGTCGCGATTTGAGGCGGTGCATGAAGTGGACGGAATTTTTTTGAACCGCCTTTCCGATTATTGTTTCCTCTTGATGAGAGTTGAAGAATTTATTATCGCGAAAAAATCTGCCGTCCTCGTTTGACGGCGTACTTGCATAACAGACAAAAAAAGACTCCGACGGAAAAAATAACCGCCGGAGTTTTTTGTAAACAAAAAAATTCCTCATCAATCTTTGTGCCTTTATATTACCGGTACTCGAATTTTCCCGGAAAAACATTTCGACTTCCGCGAAAACGGTGTTGATTTTTTCATACTTTGTTGTATGTATCAAAAAGATTCGAGAGCCTTACCTGTTCCGAGCGCAACGCAACTCAACGGATCATCGGCAAGCGCGGTCGGAATGTCGGTTTCCTTCCGAATGAGTTCGCCCAAACCGTAGAGCATCGCACCGCCGCCGGTCAAAACAATTCCTCTGTCCATGATGTCTGCGGCAAGCTCCGGAGGAGTTTTCTCCAAAACGCCTTTAATGCAGTTTGTAATTCTTTCCACCGAATCGTGGAGTGCGTCGGCAATTTCGTCGCTTTCGACTTTTACATTTTTCGGAAGTCCGCTTACAACGTCGCGCCCGCGAACGTCCATCGTCAAACTTCTTGCGCCGGTATATGCCGCGCCGACTTCCATTTTAATATTTTCGGAAGTCCTTTCGCCTATCATCAGACCGTAAACGCGTTTTATGTAAGCTTCAATGTCGCTGTCGAATCTGTTTCCGGCAACGCGCAAGCTGTCCCCGTTGACGATGCCGCCGAGAGAAATTACAG
>CAJOFG010000162.1:2327-5457 GCA_905233965.1 uncultured Selenomonadaceae bacterium | reverse complement strand
TTTTTTTATCGGTGAGGTGCTTTTTATTTTTGCGGAGAAATATTTTTAATCGAGTTCGTTTGCGTCTTTCGGATCGTGAGCGAGAATTTTTTTGCCGGAGAACATACTGGAAACTTCGCTTTCACCTTCCATAAATTCGGCACGGATAACCATGTACAAATGACCTATCGCGAAGAGAATTATAAACCACGCAACGTAATGGTGGACGTAGTGAGTCATCATTTCGCTGCCCAAAATCGTGTTGACCCAACCGAAAAGTTTTCCTCCCGCCGTGAAAGGCGAAGTCATGAAGTACATCGCAAAACCGGTTAAAACTTCAATCGCAACAAGGACGTAAAGCCCGGCGTATGACATTCGCGCCAGAGGATTCCGCAGAAAAGATGCGTGGTGCGGTTTCAACAACATATAGTGAAGTGCCACGTCAACCGTTTCCTCATAAAAATGTCCTTCCCAAACACGCGGAAACAATCTGTCGCCCTTGTTGATGATGAACCCGTAAATCCGGAGAATGAACGACGCGCAGAAAATGAACGCGGAAGTAAAATGAATGTCGCGCACCAAATCCATCGAAGTTATCGTGAAAAACGGTTCCGTCGTCGTCACGTTCATCGGCTTTGCGATTAAAAGCCCGGTGATGAACAGAATGACGATTTGCGATGCCATAATCCAGTGAAAAATCCGGAGGAACGGGCTGAAGATGTAAAATTCCTTCCTTTTGACTTCTTTAACGGATTTCATTGCATCTCACCTCCCGTAGGGATCGGTCGAAACAATTCCGATTTCCTCACCCTTCGCGTTGTACATATGAGTTGCACAAGCCATGCACGGGTCGAACGAGCGAACCACTCTTGCAATTTCAAGCGGCTTGTCTTGAACGGCAACGTGAGTGTCCATCATCGCCAACTCAAATGCGCCGTGTCCGGCTTTGTCGTCACGCGGGCAAGCATTCCAAGTAGTGGGAACGATACATTGATAGTTGTGAACTTTTTCGTCTTTGATGTGTACCCAGTGACTCAATGCGCCGCGCGGAGCCTCATAAAGTCCCACGCCTTTACATTCACGCGGCCAGGATTCCGGATACCATTTTTCGTTGTTCATCGTCGTAACGTCACCGCTCTTTATGTTCGCGACGAGTTGATCGAAGAAGAATTTATTTATTTCGGCGGCAACTTGAGCTGCAAGCCCGCGACAAGCCGTGCGCCCGACCATAGTCGGCAACCAAGTTTCGGGAGGAACGCCGAGAACTCCGGAAACCGCCGCAATTTGATCCAGCATCATTTTTTCCGCCCAAGTCGGTTCGGGGAGAAGTCCCTTTTGCGCCTTCGTGTAAATGATGATGTAATTCGAGAGAGGACCGACTTCGCAGAGTTTGCCTTTCCACTTCGGCGTTTTGAGCCAGGAATATTTTCCGCCTTCGTTGAGAGTTTGCCACATTGTCGGCGTGCCCTCTTTCGGACCGGTATATTTCGGCGAGGTAACACCTTCCCAAGGATGTTTGCCTTTATCGTCGCCGTCCGGATATTCGTACCAGGCGTGCTGAACGGATTCGGTAACGGAATCGTCCGTCAAATCTTTTGCGTTGAGCTCGTAGAATTGAGCCGCCGCAATACCCTGCCCGAAGTTTTCGACAACGCCGTTGGAACGGATAAGCAGGTTGTTGAAATAATCGCCGCTTGAAGTGCCTTTGTAACCGTCAAGCGGATAATCTCCGAAAGCAAGGACGCGTTGTTTAGCCAGTCCGCCGCCGTCCGTGCGACCGGCACGAACATAAATATTTCCGATGGCGACCAAGTCCGGAATGTAATAGTTGTTGACGAGAGTCCGCGCCATGTTGATTGCGCGATCGACTATCGCAAGGCGCGCCGTGTTGACCGGAGCGTTACCGTCGTTGAGTGAAATTGCGCAGGGCATACCGCCGACGACGTAATGAGGATGCGGATTTTTGCCGCCGAAAATTACATGGGGCGTTACGATTTCTCTTTGCTTGTCGAGCATTTCAAGATAATGAGCGACGGCGAGGAGATGGACTTCGGGCGGCAACAATTTATAATCCGGGTGATCCCACCATTGAGCCGCGAAAATTCCGAGTTGTCCGCTCTGCACTATCGCCTGAACTTTCGATTTAATCGCGTCGAAATATTGCGGAGTCGCGCCGGGAAAATCATGGGGATAAGCTTCGGTCGGCGTTTCGTTCGGCACTTTGAGTTGGAACCGGTAAGCGTTCAAAAGTGAAGTTTGCAACTCTGCCGTTTTTGCCGGGTCTGCGTTGAGAGCCTCAACCGGACTTACCCAATCCAGCGCGTGAAGATGATAAAAATGAATTATGTGATCTTGGACGGTCAAAGTCGCCGCCATGATGTTGCGAATGTAATTTGCATTTTTCGGAATGGAAATTCCGAGTGCGTCCTCCACCGAACGGACGGACGCGAGCGCGTGAGCCGTCGTGCAAACGCCGCAAATTCTTTGAATATATGCCCATGCATCACGAGGATCGCGATCTTTCATTATGAGTTCGAGTCCGCGCCACGCCGTGCCGCTTGAAACGGCATCGGTTACCTGTCCGGATTCGTTCACTTCGACCTCAACGCGCAGATGCCCTTCAATCCTCGTAATGGGGTCTACCACAACGTGTGCCATTATTTAAATTCCTCCTTTTCGGGAATTGTCGTTTCAAAAAATTTTATCGGTCCTTATGTTCTTCCTCAGTCAAATCGTCGCGTTGATTTCTCTGAATAATACTTGCAACGGCGTGAGCACCGACACCGGCGGCAGTCAAAACGCCCAAGCCGACACCGATTTTATCCGCGTCACCGAGTTTGTCATATTTCGGCAAGCGACCGGAGAAAGGAGTTTCGTCCCAGAAATTTCTGTTCGAGCAACCGATACAAGCCGCGCCGGATTGAATCGGATAACTCATGCCCTGCCACCAACGAAGGTTGCCGCAGGAGTTGTAAGTTTCCGGACCGCGACAGCCGAGTTTGTAAAGACAATATCCCGCACGGGAGCCGGCATCGTCGTAAGTTTCGGCGAACATTCCCGCATCGAAGAACGGACGACGATAACAAGTGTCGTGGATTCTGTTTCCGAAAAATTGTTTCGGTCTGCCGTCGCCGTCAAGCGGGGGAACCGT
>CAJOFG010000162.1:0-2253 GCA_905233965.1 uncultured Selenomonadaceae bacterium | reverse complement strand
GAACCGGTCGGATTTGGTTTCGCCGCCTGAATACCTCCGTAAGCCGCGCAACTTCCGTAAGCGATAATCGCCGCCGCACCTTTCGCCGCCTTCGACAAAAGGTGTGTGAAAGTGTGACCGCCGGACATACAGTACACGCCGTTGTCTTTCGTCGCGATCGCACCTTCAACCGCCAAAATATATTGACCGTTGTATTTCTGAATCGTTTCGTCCAAGTGAGCCTCAAACGGTGCGCCGCAAGCCGCGCTGAGAAGATGATCGTATTCGAGCGCGATACTCGTCAAAACAACATCGGATGCCAAAGGTGCCGCCGAACGAATGAAAGATTCGTCACAGCCGGTACATTCGTGACCGTGAATCCAAATTACGACGGGCAAAGGTTTCGTCTCTGCCGCTTCAACCACTTTTGAAAGCATATCCGTACTCAAACCCATGAGCGATGTCAAAGCGACGCAGCCCTTCAAAAAACTGCGGCGACTGAATCCTCTTTTCAGATAAGCTTCCAGCAAACTGTCTCTTTTGTTCACTTTTCGCCCCTCCCAAAAAAAAATTTTATCATTCGCTTAAAATTCGTTGCCGAAAAAATTTTTCCTTCCGATTGTTTAATTTTATCGGCGCAATTCCGGAAAAATAATTTTCCGGCAAAAAAATTTTTTACTCAAAAAAAAATTGCCCTCCGAGTCAAAAAATCTCAAAGGGCGTTTTTTATCCGGCGATCACTCCAAAAAATCTTTCAATTTTTTGCTTCTGCTGGGGTGTCTGAGTTTCCGCAATGCTTTTGCTTCAATCTGTCTGATGCGTTCGCGGGTGACGTTGAAATTTTTTCCCACTTCTTCAAGCGTCCGATTTTTTCCGTCGTTCAGCCCGAAACGGAGCATCAAAACTTTCTTCTCGCGCGGTGTCAGAGTTCCCAAAACTTCCGCAAGCTGTTCCTTCAGAATCATGAAGTCCGCCGCATCATCGGGTGCCGGCGCGTCGTGGTCTTCGATAAAGTCGCCGAGATGTGAATCTTCCTCTTCGCCTATCGGAGTTTCCAACGAAACCGGTTCTTGAGCGATTTTCATAATCTCGCGCACACGTTCGACGTTCGTTTCCATCTCTTCGGCAATTTCTTCGGCAGTCGGTTCTCTTCCGTGTTTTTGCAAAAGTTGCCGCGAAACCCGAATCAATTTGTTTATCGTTTCCACCATGTGAACCGGGATTCGGATCGTTCTTGCCTGATCCGCTATCGCTCTCGTTATCGCCTGACGAATCCACCATGTTGCATAAGTGCTGAATTTGTAACCTTTATTGTAGTCAAATTTTTCAACCGCTTTTATGAGTCCCAAATTTCCTTCCTGAATCAAATCCAGGAATAACATTCCGCGCCCGACGTAACGTTTCGCGATGCTGACGACCAAACGCAAATTTGCTTCAGCCAATTCTTTTTGCGCTCTCTCGTCGCCCTGCTCCATTCTCTTTGCAAGTTCGACTTCCTGCTGCGCCGTCAAAAGAGGAACGCGCCCGATCTCTTTCAAGTACATTCTGACCGGGTCGTCAATGCCGACACCTTCCGGAACAAATTCGACGGCATCCTGAGTTTTCGCGGTCTTTGTGTCCGAATTTGTTTCCGTGCCGTCCGAAATCGGTTCTTCCACGTCGTCCGTTTCGTCGATAATCGAAATTCCTTTTTGGTCGAGCGTGTAACACAAATCCTCATATTCTCCGGCGTTCAAATCCTGTTTCTGAATCGACTCCAGCAATTCACCGTAAGTCAATTTCCCGCCGTTTTTCTTTGCCTTGCTTAAAAGGGTCGAAATTATTTGAGAGCTGCGATTGGCACCGCCGGCTCCGAGTGGCTCGACAGTCTTTTTTTCTTCAGTCATACTGCAGCCCCTTTCATTTTTGTTTTTCCGAATCGGGTAAAAGTAATTTGTCCAACTCGTTTTTCATCTTGATTGATTCGCGCATTTTCTCCGGAAATTCCGAAGTCCCCGCCGTCATTTTGCTTGCGGCCTCCTTCAGTTTTCGGAGGTAGATATTTTTCATGGCGGCGGCGCGCAAAATTTTTACGGAATCTTCAAAAGCCTCAATGTCTTTTTTTTCATTTTCGCCGGTGTCCTCCGCCAAAATTTTCGACAACTCCGTCAAAGCGTCCTCACTCAATTCCCTTGCCGCGCCGGTATCGTCCGGTCTTTTTTCGTCCGCGAAACATTTTTTGAAGTAAGAGATTATTTCCCGATGTATCGGCGAAAAAATTTCGGCGGGAACGAT
>CAJOFG010000161.1 GCA_905233965.1 uncultured Selenomonadaceae bacterium | reverse complement strand
AATTTCGACAATATCTTTTCCGTTCAAAACTCCGCCCGCCGCGATAACCGGCAACTTGACAGCCTCACGAATGGGAGGAATGAGTTCGCGAACGGAAATATCCGTGCCGAGATGACCTCCCGCCTCTTTGCCTTCCACGACGATTGCGGACGCTCCGAGTTTTTCGGAAATTTTTGCCAGCTTAACCGAAGAAACGATCGGGACAATCGGTGTTCCCGATTCTTTGCCCAGACCGAAAATATCGCGGGAAAAACCGGCTCCGGCAACGATTAAATCTATTCCGGCATCAATCGCCGTTTTGACTACGCCGACAAAATCCGTTGCCGCAACCATGATATTTATTCCGATAATTCCGTCGGTGAGCGAACGCGCCAATTTTATTTCGTAGCGCAATTCGGGATGTGACATTCCGGATGCCGCGATTAAACCGATACCGCCTTCGTTCGCGACCGCCGCCGCCAATCTTGCGGTGGAAAGTCGAATTGCCATTCCGCCCTGAACGATGGGTATCCTTGCCGTTTTATTTCCGATTTTAAGTTCCGGAAGTTTCACCGGTCGCACCTCCAATTCCTTCGTCTTTTAAAAAATCCCGCGAAGAATTTTAGTACTTCACGGGATTTAATTCAAGACAATATTTTATTACGTACAAAAAATTTCGGTTTGATTCGCCGAAATTTTATGCTTTGTCTTCTCCTCCGTCAATGTATTTAACGACATCTTCAACGGTTTTGATTTTTTCGGCTTTCTCATCGGGAATTTCGATATTGAACTCTTCTTCAAAAGCCATAATCAATTCCACAATGTCGAGAGAATCGGCACCGAGATCGTCTACAAAAGTCGAAGAAAGTTGAACCTCATCAGGTTCCGCTCCGAGTTGTTCGACGACAATTTTCTTTACTCTTTCAAACGTTTCCACCGAACGGGTACCTCCTTTCAAAAAAAAACATTTCACATTGCCATACCGCCGTCGACACAAACCACTTGACCGGTGATGTAGTTCGCGGACTCCGACGCGAGGAACGCGACGAGGTTCGCGACTTCTTCCGGCTGACCGGGTCTGCCGAGCGGTATGTTTTTGAACATTTCTTCCTTAATTTTTTCGGGTATCACGGCCGTCATGTCCGTGTCGATAAATCCCGGGGCAACCGCGTTCACGGTAATTCCGCGCGGTGCAAGTTCCTTTGCCGAAGATTTCGTCAAGCCGATTATTCCGGCTTTCGCGGCGGCGTAATTTGTCTGTCCGGCGTTCCCGATTAAAGCGGTAACCGAAGTGAGATTGATAATTTTTCCGCTGCGATTCTTCATCATCAAACGGGCGACGGTTTTTGTAAAGTTGAACGCGCCTTTCAGATTCGTGCCGATAACTTCGTCGAAGTCCGACTCACTCATTTTGATAAGCAGGTTGTCGCGAGTGATTCCGGCATTGTTCACCAGAATGTCAATCGTTCCCCATTCGTCGGTAACTTTTTTTACGATACCTTGCACGACTTCCAAATCGGCTACGTTTCCTTGAACCGAAAGAGCCGCTCCGCCGTTCGATTCGATTTCATTTTTGACTTCTTCGGCCTTCGCAAGATTGCCGGCAAAATTTATTGCAACTTTCGCACCTTCCGCCGCAAGCTTTAAAGCGATTGCACGACCTATGCCGCGTGATGCGCCGGTAACGAGTGCAACTTTTCCATTCATTTCCGTCAACCTCCCGGAGAATATAGCACAAAGATTTTACCTTGTCCACATTTTTTAAAATTCGCTCCGGTTTATTTTGCAACCGAGTCGATTGAAAAATTTTTTTACTCCTCAACCAATTCGATTAAAACCATCGGAGCGGCATCGCCGCGACGCGGACCCAATTTCAAAATTCTGGTGTAACCGCCCGTGCGATCTCCGTATTTTTCCGGCATTTCTTCAAAAATTTTATGCACGACACCGACATCTGCCACTGCTTTTATCGCCATACGACGTGCGCTGAGATCCCCGCGTTTCGCCCAAGTGATGACTTTTTCGGCGAATTTGCGAAGTTCTTTTGCTTTTGCTTCCGTCGTTTCAATGCGTCCGTGAGTGAAAAATGCGGCAAGAAGACTTTTCAATAACGCCTTTCGTGCGCCGGAGTTTCTGCCGAGTCTTCTGTAACTCATTTCTTAATCCTCTCTTCCGATTTAAAGCAACTTTGAAAGTTGCGAATTTCTTTTTTGTCCGGGAAAAAATCATTCTTCGGGATTCACGCTCGGCTTGAGCGACAAACCGTAGTCCTCCAATTTTTTCTTGACTTCGTCCAGAGATTTGCGACCGAGATTTCTGACTTTCATCATGTCCTCTTCGGTTTTTGCGACCAAATCGCCGACGACGTTTATTCCCGCACGTTTCAAACAGTTGAACGAACGGACGGACAAATCCAAATCCTCAATCGTCATTTCAAACGTCTTGGACATTTCGTCATCTTCCGGAGGAGTTGCACCGAATTGCTGAGCTTTCAACTCTTCGGCCGCCTCCTGTTCCTCAATCTCTTCCAAATTGCCGGCGAGGGCTTGGAAAGGTCTGAGTCGGGCAATGAGAACGGAAACGGATTTTGAAACCGCTTCCGGAGGTGTCAAAGTTCCGTCAGTCCAAACTTCGAGAATAAGTTTGTCGTAGTCCATTTCGTTTCCGACACGCGTTTCCTGAACGTCGTACCTTACGCGAAGGACGGGAGAAAAAATTGCATCGACCGGAATTGTGCCGATCGGGTCTTCGGAAATTTTATCCTGATTTTTTCCGGCTCTTTTATGTTTCTCTGCCGGAACGTAGCCGTGCCCGGATTCCACATTCATTTCGATATGCAGACTTCCGTTTTCGTTCAACGTCGCGATATGCAGTTCGGGATTCATCACTTCGACGACGGAGGGATCACATTCGATATCCGCGCCGGTAACTTCCCGTTCGCCTTCAACGTCGATTCTTATCGTGCAAGGCTCTTCCGTGTTGTACATTTTCAAACAAAGTTGCTTAATGTTCAAGACAATATCGGTGATATCGTCCCTGACTCCGGGGAGTGTCGAAAATTCATGGAGAACGCCGTCAATCCTTATCGAAGTTACCGCCGCGCCTTCCAGAGAAGAAAGCAACATTCTGCGCAAACTGTTTCCGATTGTGTGACC
>CAJOFG010000160.1 GCA_905233965.1 uncultured Selenomonadaceae bacterium | reverse complement strand
ATGCGGCACCAAACACGACCGAGACAGGAACGCCGCAAAAAATATTTTGAATTTTGGGTTGGGGCATCGACCCTTGCAGGAGACCTTGTAAGACTTAATTTTTTAAGCATTGGTTGTTGATAGCAGAATCCCCCACCTTTAGGCGTGGGGAGTATGTCAAAAAATTTTTGGGAGAGGATTTTTGAAATGGAAAAATTGACTTTGGACAAAGCGAAAGAAATTTTGCAAAAACACACGACGGAAAAACATCTTTTGATTCATGCGGCGGCTGTCGGTGCGGCGATGGGAGCAATGGCGGAACATTTCGGTGAAGACAAAGAACATTGGCAGGCGATCGGATATTTGCATGACGTTGACTTTGAAAAATTTCCGGAAGAACATTGCAAACACGTCCGGGAACTTTTGGAGCCGGAAAATATTTCGACGGAGGACATTGAAACGATTATCTCTCACGGCTACGGTTTGGCGACGGACGAAATCAAACCGGAAACGAATTGCCAAAAATCTCTTTTCGCCGTTGACGAATTGACCGGAATCGTTCACGCTTATTCTTTAATGCGCCCGGAAGGCATGGAGGGGATGTCGGTAAAAAGTTTCAAGAAAAAATTTAAAGACAAAAGATTTGCGGCGAAATGTAACCGGGAAGTCATAACGAAAGGCGCGGAAGATTTGGGAATGGAACTTTCCCTGCTCATGGAACTTTGCATAAAAGGAATGAGTGAACACGCGGACGAATTGAAAGAATAAAAGCGTTTCGGAAAAAATTCCCACATTTCTTGAAATTTCTTCGATAAATTCAGGAATAAATCAGACTCGGGGTCTATAATACGTTCCGGATCATAAAATCGCATCAGAAATTTGAGGGGATGTGTTTGTACTGATGTCTTTTTTCCGTTTATTAACTTTTGTTTTCGTTTTAATGTTTGTCAACGCGACGGCTTTCGCCGCAAGTTCAATCAGGGTGGGTGATCAAGGTACGGAGGTTGCAGAAATTCAGGGACAACTTCTCGTTCTCGGTTATGATGTCATGGCCGACGGAAACTACGGTCCCGCAACCGCAGATGCCGTAAAAGATTTTCAAAAAGCTCAGGGAATAAATCCCGACGGTTTAATCGGACCGGCAACTTACACCGCACTTCTCGGAAAAGAAATGCCGGACATAGCGCGGAGTTCAAATTATCTCAGCCGCAGCATTGTCAGTCAGTCGATGCAATATCTCGGCGTTCCTTACGTTTTCGGCGGGACTTCTCCTTCCGGGTTTGACTGCTCCGGTTATGTAATGTACATTTTCGCGCATATGGGAATTTCTCTTCCGCGAACTGCCGATGTTCAATTTGAAGTCGGAACTCCGGTTTCAACTCACGAATTAATGCCCGGCGATTTGGTTTTCTTCTCGACTTACCTTCCGGGTGCATCTCACGTCGGAATTTATGTCGGCGACGGAAATTTCATTCACGCAAGTTCAAGTCGCGGCGTAACGATTTCTTCTCTCGGTCAGTCGTATTACTCCTCCTGCTATCTCGGCGCACGCAGAGTAATTTAACAATTTTGCAAGAGGTAAACTGAGATCAATAAACGAAAGATAAAAGAAAAGCATCGGAACTTTGAACGGTTCCGGTGCTTAAATTTTTTTACGGATAAATTTTTTTCAAACCTGCCGAAGATTTTCGGAGAGCGTCGCAAAATTTTCAATGCTCAAATTTTCTGCGCGATCTCCCGGTGAAATTCCGGACAACTTCGCCGCCGCCAAAATTTTTTCGCGGGGAAAGCCGGCTCCGGCAAGTGAATTTAAAATCGTCTTTCGTCGTTGCCCGAACGATGCGCGGACGACTTTTATAAAAAAATCTTCGTCGGAAACTTTTATCGGCGACTCCCTCACGTCGCAGACGACGACCGAACTTGTGACTTCCGGGCGCGGCAAAAAAGATTCCGGCGAAACGTCGAACGCGATTTTCACTTCCGAACGAAATTGAATGGCAACCGTCATTGCTCCGTAAGTTTTCGAGCCGGGATTTGCGACCATTCTTTCGGCGACTTCTTTTTGTACCATCGTCACGATTTTTTTTATCGGCAATTTTTTTTCCAACAGCGTCAGCAAAATTTGCGTCGTGATGTAGTAAGGCAAATTCGCGACGACTTTAAAATTTTCCGGCATCAATTCGTTTAAATCGACTTTCAAAATGTCGCCCTGCACGAGTTTGAAATTTTCGTAACCCGCCAAAGTTTCCGCAAGTACCGCCGGCAATTTTTTATCCAATTCGACGGCTGTAACTTTCGCACCGGATTCCAAAAGTCCCTGCGTCAAAGTGCCTATGCCCGGTCCGATTTCCAAAACTTCTTCGCCGGGTGAAATTTCCGCCGCGTCAACTATTCGCCGGACAACTCCCGCGTCCGTCAAAAAATTTTGTCCCAATCTTTTCGACGCGCGCAATTTAAATCTTTGCAAAATGTGTCGCGTCGCCGATATGTCTGCTATGTTCGGGTGAATCATTTTAATTTTCTCCGTCGTAAATTTTTTTCAAAGCGTCCGAAAATTCTTCGCGGGTTATACCGTAATTGTTCAGCCGCTTTACGAAAGTTTTCACGTTGCCGTAACCGATGCCGAGTGCCGCGCCGATTTTGTCCCGGCGTTCGGAACTTCCTTCGCCGCCGGAAAGTCCGTGAGTAACCATTTCGGCTGTCGTAAATTCTTCGCGCGGATTTAATTCGAGCGTGCGGACTTTCGACAAAGCATTTCTGATTGAATCCGGTTTCGCCTGTTCGACTCCGATGTCGTTATTCGCGGTCGCCTCATCTTTCGGAATGTAAGCGTGTTTCGCGCCGGGAAATTTTTTCGTCAAAAACTTCCGGATATTTTCGCCCGCCGTGTCCGGGTCGGTCAAAATAATTATTCCGCGCTTTTTGTACGCGGCTGAAATATCAGCCAAAGTTTTCCGGTTAAAATGAAAGCCGCCGGTAACAATGCAGTCCGCTTCGACGGCACGATTCACGGCGGCAACGTCCGATTTCCCTTCGACTATCAAAACTTCTTTAAGCAAAATTTTTTTCTCCCAATCGCTTTTGAATCTCGGCAAAAATTTTTTCGCGAATTTTTTCGTCGTCAATTTTTTCGACAACCGGATTGAATGCCGCCTCG
>CAJOFG010000159.1 GCA_905233965.1 uncultured Selenomonadaceae bacterium | reverse complement strand
GAGCGACTTTTAAGCCGGGCGGAAGTTTTTCCTTTTCGCGTTCGATAATTTTTTTGACTTCCGCAACAGTCGTCATTGCGTTTGCGTCACTGGTCAACTGGATACCGAAACCGACCGCTGTTTTTCCGTTGTACTTACTTATAATGTTGTAACCTTTTTCGCCTGTTTCGACGCGGGCAACGTCTTTAAGTTTGACGAAAGACCCTTTGCCGTCGCTCTTCAAAATTATGTCTTGAAATTCTTCGACGGTGGAAAGACGACCCTGCAATTTGCCGGTGAATTGTTTTTCCTGTCCCTGACTGAGCGGCATTGAACCGATTGTACCTGCCGCCGCCTGTTGGTTCTGTTCGTTTATTGCGGAAACGACATCATTTACCGTCAAATCCAATTCCGCCAACTTGTCCGGATTGAGCCAAACTCTCATCGAATAGTCCGCACCGAAAATTTGAACGTCGCCGACACCGTCAACGCGCTTTACTTCGTCCATGAAATAAATATCGGCATAATTTTTCATGAAGGCGCGATCATATTCTCCGTCGCAAAACATGGAAATCAGCATTGCCATCTGGTTTGAAGATTTACGGGTGGTAACGCCCTGAGCCTGAACTGCGGAAGGCAAACTTGCATTTGCGACGGCGACGTTGTTTTGCACTTTAACCGAGTCCATGTCGCCGTCCGTGCCGACTTCAAAGACGACGGACAAGCTGTAACGTCCGGTATCGTCGGAGTTTGACGACATATAATCCATTCCGTCAGTACCGTTTACCTGCTGTTCGATAACCTGCGCGATTGTCTGGTCAACGACTTCCGCATTCGCGCCGGTGTAGTTTGTGCTGACCGAAACGGTAGGCGGAGCAATTTGCGGGTACTGCGCTATCGGAAGTTGAATACCCGCCAAAACTCCGACAAGTACTATAATCAAGGCTATGACGATTGCAAAAATCGGTCTGTGTATAAAAAATTTTGCCATTGCGTCATCCCCTTATTTTGCCGGTTGATTTATGTTTCCGGGAGCGTTCGCATTGTCCGTCGTTGCACCCGTAATCGTTTTTTCGTTAAACGAACTCGTTACTTCCGTCATGGTGAAACCCATTTCGCCCGGTGTGACATTCGTTATCGCAAGATCCACACCTTCGCGCAAATCGGTCAAGCCTTCGACTATAACATTGTCTTCAGCGGTAACGCCTTTTTTAATGATGTAGTAACTTCCGACCTGTCTGTCAATTTCAACCGTGCGCGCTTCGGATTTTCCGTCCGCGCCGACAACCATGACAAAAGATTTTCCCAAAAGTTGTTGCACGGCACGCTGAGGAACCAAAATTGCGTTATGAATGACTTCGCCGCTGAGTTTTACGCGGGCGAACATTCCCGGCATCAAAAGCCCGCCGGGATTCGGGAAAACGGCTTTCATAATCAGGGAGCCGGTATTGTTTCCGAGTGAGCGATCGGTTTCGACTATCTGCCCTTCGTAGGGATACTCTTTACCGTTAGCCAAAGTTATCGTAACTTTCATCGGGTAATGAGCCGCTTGGTCGGATTGAACCGTCATGAATTTGAGATATTCGTTTTCGCTGATTGAGAATTGAACGAAAATCGGATCTGTCGAGCCGACGGTAACCAAAGTTGTCGTGCCGGCATTTACGAAAGTTCCGACAGCCACATCGTCAACGCCGAGCTGACCGGACATCGGCGCGTAAATTCTGGTGTCGGAAAGATTTTGCATTGCCAAACGAATTGCCGCCTCTTTCGCACCCGCCGCCGCTTCATAAGCACGAACCGCCGCCGCTTGAGTGGTAACGGTCTGTTCGGCTATCGCGGACTCCTTTAAAAGCATTTGATCTCTTTCCAAGTCGATTCTGGCATTTTGCAAATTGACTTCGGTTTCCGCCAAACTTGCCTGAGCCTGAAGGAGTGAAGATTCGTATTGCCGCGAGTCGATGACAAAAAGGAGCTGTCCCTGTTCGACGAATTGTCCGCCTTCAACCAATTTTTCGACGACACTTCCGCTGACTTTCGATTGAATTTTTACTTCGTCCGTGCCTACCAAATTTCCGGCATACTCTCCGGCAATGGGCGTGTCGCGTTGAACGACTTTCATGACTTTTACTTGTTGTTTTGGTGCTTGTGCCTGTTTTTGTTGATCGCCGGAACCGCAACCGGCAAAAATTGCGGTGACGAGAGCCGCCGATAAAGCTGCAGTCACCAATCTGTGTTTTGAAAAAAACACCGGAAACCCTCCCCAAAAAAATTTTATCGGATAATTCCACAATATAAAAAAGGTATCGTGCAATTTTAAAGTTTGCGTATGAAAAAGTCAATTAAAGTTTGAAGTCCTCTTTGCCGAAAAAAATTTTTGCCCGATACAATGCGGAAAAATTTCTTACATTCAATGTCGGCGCGGAGTCAGATAATCTTGACGCACCGAAAAGGCTATGATAATATCTACCGGCAAACAGTATTTGAAAAAATATTCGGAGGGGTTTTAATGAGTAAAGTAGCTGTCATCTTTTGGAGCGGAACCGGTAACACGGAAACT
Organism: uncultured Selenomonadaceae bacterium; assembly: GCA_905233965.1. Classification (GTDB taxonomy): domain Bacteria; phylum Bacillota; class Negativicutes; order Selenomonadales; family Selenomonadaceae; genus Quinella. Next base: position 2,738 of record CAJOFG010000159.1, on the reverse strand, counting down.
ATGGCGGAGTCCGTAAGAGACGGAGCGAAAGCCGCCGGCGCAGATGTTACGCTCGTTCAGGTTGACGACTTCAAAGTTGCGGACATGGCAAATTTTGACGGATTTATTTTCGGTTGCCCGGCGATGGGTGATGAGGTTTTGGAAGAAGATTCCTTCGAGCCGTTCTTCGCCGAAGCCGAAGGAAAAATCAAAGATATTCCCGTCGGACTTTTCGGCTCTTACGGCTGGGGCGGCGGCGCATGGATGGAGTCTTGGTGTGACCGCACGAAAGAGGCCGGCGCAAAACTTATCGGCAATGTTATCGCGGAAAATTCTCCGGACGAAGAAGCCGTTGCGAATTGCGAACAACTCGGTAAAGATGTTGTCGCGGCTTTGTAAAAGTTTTTCCGGCTTGAAAACAGATTCGGCGAATTGAAAATAAAAAAACTTCGTTCCAAAGATACGGAGCGGAGTTTTTTTAACCCGCGACTTTTAAAAAGTTGACAAATAATTGGCGCACGATTGAGTTTTGCGAAAAATTTTATTTTTGACGCGAAAAATATTCTTGCTCAAGCATACCGAACAAAATTAAATCTAAACGTCGCCCGTCAAAATTGTATCGCGCATGACACCTTCGCGGACGAAACCCAAACTTTCATAGAGATGAATTGCCGGTTCGTTGTAAGTTTTGCAGTCGAGACAGGCGCGATGAAATTTTCTGACCTCAAAACTCCACTTCAACAAAAGTTGCAACGATTCGCGCCCGTAGCCGACTCTCTTTTTCCCGATGATGACGTGGGTAAATTCGATTTTGTGCCGGTGCAAATTGTCCAGAAAAAAAGTTCCGACGCGTTCGCCGGTGTCGCGTTCCTCAATTATCACGTCAAGTTTTTGCGCGCCGCCGGATTGTATCGTTTCCCGATGAAAATTTTCGTCGAAAGGCACGATGTACTTCAAATTCTCCGGCGCATTTTCCAGCGCGACGATGTATTTCAAATCGGATTCTTCGGCGCGGCGAAGTCGAAGTCGCCCGCCCTCAATCAAAATTTCGTTCATAAAAAAAATTTCCCCCTTCGTCAAAATGATAGTCTGAAGGAGAAAATTTTTCAACCGTACAAAGGAGGATTTTATTTGCAAGGAACCGGAATTTTCGGTGATTTAAAAAATATCGGGTCGTTTTTTGAAGATTACGCCGTCGATTTGATGGTTGCGTTCGGAATTTTATTCTTCGCTCTGATGGTCGGCGTTGCGATAAACGGCTTTTTGAAAAAGAAGATCGAGCAAAAATTTCAAGACGACGACGCGTCGAAGGTTCAAGAAATTTTTTTCCGCGCACTTCAAGGAGTTCCGATTTCGTTCTGTCTTGTCATCGGTCTTTACTGGGTCGTAAATACCGCACCGTTGCCGGGCGGTTTGATGAAAATTCTTTCGTACATTCTGTTTGCCAGTATTATCTTCACGATTACGCGGGTTGTCGAAAGAACGGTTTCCGGATTTATCAATTTAAAATTCTCCGGCACCGACGGCGAAACATCGCAACTGGGTTTGTTCGAGGCCATCGCGAAAATTTTTATTTACGCTTCCGGAATATTGATTATCCTGCAATACTACGGAATTTCCGTTGCGCCGATCATTACGGCGATGGGTTTCGGAAGTATGGGCTTGGCTCTCGGTATGCAGGAAACGCTGGCGAATATTTTTGCCGGACTGCAAATTATTTTGTCGAAACAAATTCAGGTGAACGACATCATAAAATTAAACACCGGACAGGAAGGAAGAGTCGTCAGCATTAACTGGAGATTCACGACCGTCACACCGGTTAACGAAGGCAGCGACATTGTCATTCCGAATAAAAATATTGCCGGCTCGATTACGACAAATTATACCAGACCTCGTGAAGATGTCGTCATTACCGTTCCCATAGGAGTGGATTACTCAAGCGATTTGGATTTGGTCGAACGGGTGACGATTGAAACGGCAAGAAAAATTATGACCGAGTTCGACGATTACAAACCGGAATTTGACGAAAACGGAAAAGATATAAATCCGAGAGCTCCGATTGTTCGTTATCAAGAGTTCGCGGACTCGTCGATAAATTTCAACGCGGTTTTATATGCAACTCATTTTAAACGACAATTTATTTTGAAACACGAATTTATCAAGGCAATAAAAAAACGTTTCGACGCGGAAGGAATAAATATTCCGTTCCCGATTCGCACTCTCGTAAATCGAAACGAAAAATAATTTTTTTGAGGAGGAATTTATATGTTGATTGACGGTGTTGAAGTGAAAGTTGTCGGCTTGGACGACTTCACGGAGGAAGAGGCAAAAAATTATGTGGATTACGTTCGCGAACGCGTTTCCGACCCGGTGAAGAGTATCGAAGTCAAAAAATGCGACGACGGCAAAGTGGACTTGGACTACAAATTGCAGGGCGAAAAATTTGAACGTATTCGCCGCATCACCGGATACCTTGTCGGCACGACCGATCGCTGGAACGATTCCAAACGCTCGGAAGAGCAGGAAAGGGTAAAGCACACGATTTTTGCGTAAAAAAAATCGGGCGCAAACCCGGTTAAAAATTTTTTGGGGCGTGTCGGTAAAGTCTAAATTTTAATCATGACGGCTGCAAGCAGAACAAAATTCAAAAAGCAAATTGATAATTTATCGTAACGCGTGGCTATATGACGAAAATTTTTGATGCGGTTGAAAAATCTCTCAATTATGTTGCGAGCTTTATAAAGTTCCTTATCAAAATC
>CAJOFG010000158.1 GCA_905233965.1 uncultured Selenomonadaceae bacterium | reverse complement strand
TTCGCAGGAATATCGTACATATTTCAAGAAATTTTGACAAAGTCCGGACGGAAAAATAACCGTCATCGGCGTGCGTTCGTCTTTACCGACACGCCCTAACAATCTTTCATGGTCTTGCCTTCGCCGACAAGTTTTTCAAAATCTTTGATGAAAGTTTCGACGGCTGAAGTTATCGCATCATTTTTGACGAGCGAGAAAATTACGTCGGGGGCAGCGGTAGCCGCGCCGACTCCGTACTCCGCAAGTTCGAGGAGTTGCTGAGAATTTTTGAAACTTGCCGCCAAAACTTCAGTTTCCAAATCGTTGTTCAAAAAAATATCGTGGATACGTTGAGTAATTTCGATTCCGTTGTAACCCATGTTGTCGATCCGGTTGACGTAGGGCGCGGCGTAACTTGCTCCGGCTTTCGCGGACAAAAACGCTTGCATGGGAGTGTAAACCGCCGTCGCCGTGAATTTTATTTTGCCTTCCTTCGCCAAAAGTTTCATCGCTTTGAAACCTTCTTCAATCGCCGGAATTTTGACGTAAGTATTTTTTCCGAGCTCCGCAACAATTTTGTGCGCGTCCTCAACCATGCCTTCCGCGCTACGGGCGATTGCTTGCGCGTGAATGTCCGCATCCTCACCGATAAATTCGCGAATTTCTTTCAGCACGTCGAAAGGTTGCCGTCCGCTTTTCGCCAAAATGGTCGGGTTCGTCGTCACGCCGTCCGCCGGATAAAATTCGTAAACCTTTTTGATCTTTTCGATGTCGGCATTGTCAATCAAAAGTTTCATTTTGTAAGACCTCCAAATTTTTTTTTACAAACTCTGTTCCGTTCTGTCGATGATGTCATCTTGCGTCGCTTTTGAAAGTGCGTTGAAAAATGCGCTGTAGCCGGCAACCCGAACGATTAAATCCTTATGATTCTCCGGGTGAAGTTGCGCGTCCAGCAGAGTTTCACGCGACACGATATTATATTGGACGTGGTAACCGTGCAACCGGTTGAAGAACGTCCGGATTAACATAATCAATTTTTGTTTGTTCTCTTCCTTCGACAACATTTGCGGAGTCATTTTTTGGTTGAGGAGAACGCCGCCGGTAATTTTTTCCGTCCGCAATTTTGAAACCGATTTGAAAACTGCCGTGGGACCGTTTTTGTCCGCATTGTGCGCCGGCGAACAACCTTCAGCAAGCGGTTCGTGCGCTTTCCTTCCGTTCGGTGTCGCCATAGTCCCCATGCCTTGCCCGACGTTTGCGGAAATTGATGAAGTGCCGCCGTAACGAATACCGCCGATCGGTCCGCGCTTGTATCTGGTGTTCGGATATTTTTTTATCTCGTCCAGGTACGAATCATACGCCTCGACAATCAATTCGTCAACGTAATCGTCGTCGTTTCCGTATTTCGGCGCGTCGTTAATCAGCAGGTCTTGAATTTTTTTGCTCTCCTCCGACTCGAAATTATCAAGTATCGCGTCCCAAAGTTGCGCCGGAGTAATTTTTTTCTCCTCAAAGACCAATTTTTTAATCGCGGCAAGAGAATCCGCCATGTCGGCGATACCGACTTGAAGTCCGCTGATGAAGTCGTAAACCGCGCCGCCTTCCTTAATCGTTTTGCCGCGTGCAATGCAATCGTCCGTCAAAGTCGAACAGAGAATATCCGGAACGTCGCGCTCGGACGCTTTATCAATCGCGTTTTCGACAATCGCGCTGTACTTCGTCATTTCGCGAACGGTTTTATCCCAAATTTCCATCAACTCTTCATAACTTTTAACGTCTTTAAAATATCCGTAACCTTTCGTAAATCTTTTGCCGCTCGTCATGTCAACGCCGTTATTCATCGCGCAGAGCAGGACACGCGGGAAATTTATGTAACTCATGCCGGTGCAACGGTAACCCCATTTGCCGGGAACAGCCGTTTCAACGCAACCGATCGCGCTGTAATTGTAAGCGTCCTCCTCTTTAACGCCCCAACTTATGAACGAGGGAATAATAATTTCGTCGTTGTTGAGAGCCGGCATACCGAAACCCAATTTCATGACTTCGATACATTCTTCCATAAATTTTTTGTCGATGTTCGCGTGGTAACGAACGGTGAAATTCGGTTGCGTCAACCGGGTTTGCGCGATTGACTTCAGCACGAGGAAAGACAATTCGTTTACCGCATCTTTTTTGTCCGGAGTTTGTCCGCCGACCGTGACATTCTGATACATCGGCGAACCGGCACTGCTCAAGGTGTGCGACTGCGAACGAATTTTTTGCACCGTCAAAGTTTTAATCCAAAGACAAGTCAAAAGTTCCAGCGCGTCTTCCTTCGTAATGTTGCCCGCGTCAATATCTTTTTTGTAAAGCGGGTACATATACTGATCGAATCTGCCGTAGGAAAGAGAATGACCGTTCGATTCGATTTGCAAAATGACGTGAATGAACCAGACGGCTTGAACGGCTTCGCGAAAACTTTCTGCCGGTTGATAAGGGACTTTCGCGCAAATTTTTGAAATTTCTTCGAGTTCGGCTTTGCGTTTCGGATTCGTTTCCTTCTCCGCAAGTTCTGCGGCAAGTTTTGAATATCGGAGCGAAAATTTATGAACGGCATCAATGACGACTGAAACCGCTTTGTAAAAAATATTTTTGTCGATACTTTCCGGGTCGGTCAAGTCCAAATTTTTTTGATAATCGCGGGCGCGTTTTTCGTAACCGATTAAACCTTCTTTGAGCAGGCGTTCGTAATTCGCGGCAAGGTGCGCGTCACCGGCGTTCAATTTTCCTTCCATGCCGAGCGAGGGGAGAACGTCCGCAACTTCGTCGGGCAAAAGAGCCATGCCGCGATCGTGCAGACAATTATTTTTCCAGAACGGCGCAATTTCACGCAAATTTTTTTTCGTTTCCTCCGTGATGTAAAAAACGTCGCCGTCGCGCTTTTCAAATTTGTCCAACTCGTCGATAACAAATTTCATCGTGTATTCCGGGAAAATCGGAGCGTTGCAATTTTTCGTCGCCTGATTTCCGGCAAGCAGGGATTTGTCCTCAATGTAAATCGTCATTTTTTCGAGAATGTTTTTCAAACCGAGCGCACGTTTCATCACGGGCGGCTGATGTTGATTTTCCTTGTAAACTTCCGTGACGAGAATTGCGCGCTCTGCGTCGATGTGCGGCTTTTCGTCCAAAACTTCTTCGCGGAAAAGTTTCATTCTTTCGGTCAACTCTCCGAAGTGTTCTTTGTTCTCCATGTCCTCA
>CAJOFG010000157.1 GCA_905233965.1 uncultured Selenomonadaceae bacterium | reverse complement strand
TTGCTCCCGCCGTCACCCCGGCAAGTTTCAAAAAATCCCGGCGCGAAATCGGTATCGAAAAATTTTTTGTCATCAAACTTCCCCCAAAAATTCCGACACGTCCTGTTCGCGATCGTCGGAAAATTTTTTTACTTCCTCCAACGTCGTCAGACCTTCGCGAACTTTTTCCAAGCCGTCCTCCGTCAAAGTTTTTAATCCGTTCTCCAGTGCCGTCGAACGAATTTTATCCAAGTCCCGGCTGTTTAAAATCAAGTCGCGCAAATTTTTTTCGACAAGCAAAATTTCATGCAGGGCAATTCGTCCGAAAAAACCGGTGCCTCCGCAATGTTCGCAACCGACCGGCTTAAAAATTTTTTCCGTGCCGAGAATTTTAAATTCCGTTTCGTTCGCGTCGGAAATTTTTTTGCACTCCGGACAGAGCCGGCGAACCAATCTTTGAGCGACGACACATTTTAAAACGGACGCGAGCAGGTACGGTTCCACACCCATTTCAATCATTCGGAAAACGGCACTGCAGGAATTTCCGGCGTGCAACGTCGTAAAAATCAAATGTCCGGTCAGCGCGGCACGAACGGCAATTTGCGAAGTTTCCGCGTCGCGTGATTCGCCGACCATGAGACAGTTGCAATCCATCCGGAGCATTGCGCGAAGTCCGGCGGCGAAAGTCAGCCCGGCTTTTTCGTTCACCTGCACCTGGCTTATCCCGTCAATTTTTTGTTCGATCGGGTCTTCCAAAGTCATTATCGAACGCGAAGGTTGATTGAGTTCCCGGAGTGCGGCGTAAAGCGTCGTGGATTTTCCGGAATTCATCGGACCGGTCAAAATTATCATTCCGGACGGCGACGAAATTATTTCGCGAAAAATTTTTTCGTTCTCCGGCGTGAAACCCAATTCGCCGAGATTGTGCAAATTTTTTGACGCGTCCAGTAATCGAATCGTCAAACTTTCCGCGCCGTACGACGGCATACTTGCGACGCGCATTTCCACATTTTCCCGGCGAATTGCTCCGTCCAGCGGAGAAAATGCCGCCGTCGTGTCCATGTGCGCCAAAATTTTTATTCGCGAAATAAGCGGCGAAGAAAATTCCGGCGGCAACGGCTCATGCAGTTCGTGAAGGTGTCCGTCTATTCTGTAACGGAAACGCAAAAAATTTTTGAACGGCTCGATATGCAAATCGGACGCGCGCATTTTTACCGCGAAATCCAAAATCAAATCGGCAAGCTTGACTATGACCGGAGAATTTCCTCCGAATCCGTGCTTGCCCCTGTGAATGAGTTTTTTTAGTTCCTCGTTAAATTTTTCCTGCATGAATCGTTTCCTATTCGTTGTCGTCGGAAATTTTTACCTGCCCCAACATCGTCGTCAAATTGTCCCGGTTGAATCCGTAATTCGCGGAGGAAAAATCTTGCCGCTCCTCATAATTTTTTGACGGCGCATTTAAAATTCCGCAAACCGTGTCGTAAATCATGTCGTTCGTGAAATATTGCGTCCGGTGTTCCGAAAGAATTTGCGCACGCTCCGGAAAATTTTTTTCGTACTCCGGCGAAAGGTAAACGAACATCGGAATCCTCACCATGTCGAAACTGAACACGTCCGGGTTGTGCGATATTTCCAAATTTTCCCCGTGATCCGAAAAATAAATCATCGCCCGCAAATTCAAATTTTTCACGGCATAATCAAAAATTTTCGACAGGACAAAATCCGTGTACAAAATCGTATTCGCATAAGCCGGCATTGCCGTCATCATTCCGGTACCGTCAGCCGTCACCCATTTTTTAAACGTGTACGGATACCGGCTGTTGTAGTAAATGTGACTGCCCATAAGGTGGAGGACGATAAAATTATTTTCCGCCGGGTTGAGTTTGTCGAAGAAGTTCATCAAAATAATATCGTCTTTGTCCGAATGGTCGAACGCATCATCAGTCCATTCGGCAACGTCGGCGGTTTTCGCGACCAAAGTCGTCGCGCTGTCGTATTCGCCGTAACGTCCCTGATTGCTGAACCAAAAAGTTTTATACCCGGATTTTTTCGCGGCATCGACAATCGAAATTGAATCGTAAAATTCTTTCGCGTTGTACTGGCTTTGCTCCGTCAAAGCGCGTTGAAGAACCGGGACGGTTTGCGACCATGAAGAGTACGCATTTTTGTAAACGATAAATTTTCCGGGAGCCGGTTCAAAATTCGGCGTATTCTCCGGAGTTTCTTTATAATCTTCGTTGACTTTTACAAAAAATTCCGTGTCGATTGTCGCCGGATTTTTTTCATCGTCCGGAAGTTTTGAACTCAGCCAGGGGGTATTTTCAAACGGGAAGGACGGCGTGAAAGCGTGCATATAACTTCTGCTTGCCGACTCGCCGATAACGACAATCACGGTGCCGGGAGATTTCGCCGCCAAAGTTTGCGAAGAATCAATTTCCAATTTCGCGAAACGTGCGGCGTGGTTCGGAGAAAATTTTTCCGTTTCCGCAACGTAGTCGGTAACATTTTTTAAAAGTCCCGCCATCGAAGTTTGCGGGACATAAAAAATCAGCGCGGCAACCGAACCGACGAAAGTAAAAATCGCCGCCGCCGTCACCGCGAATTTTTTTTCGTAACCGGAAATTCTTTCGCAATTTTTTTTGTGCGATTTGTAAGCCGCCCGAATGAAAAACGCAACGACCGACAAAATTATTATCGCCGGAATGTCCCCGACGACAGACCGGACAAACTCAATGCTCTCGTGCCAATTCGTCAGGTAAAGTGCCATGAGCGATGCCGGCGAAAGACAATGCCAATACAGACAGTAATAAATAATTTCGACAAGCGGAACCAGCACGAAGAAAAAATTCAGCCCGGCAATAATCGCGGAAGTAAATTTTTTTTGCAAAACTTTTTCGCCGTCGCCGGGTGTCATCAATAAAACCGTCGCACTCGTCAGCAACAAAAAAATTGCCGTCCCCACAATGAAGTCGTAACAAATCAGCGACATGAACCAGGGACGCTCGTAAGTCCAAGTGTAAAGCAACGGGAACGTCATGCACCAGAAAAGTCCGGTAAGCAAATTCGCGAAATGAAACCGGGAAAAAATTATTTCCCGGCTTGCAAATTGTCCCGCGATTAAAATTGTCATCATCGGCAAAAAAATCGGGACAAAATATTTGTCCGTCATGTTCTGCCCTATGTCGAGGTAAAAAACATTCATCAAGTAAAAGTACAACAGCGCAAAAAGTCCGGCGCG
>CAJOFG010000156.1:2808-7142 GCA_905233965.1 uncultured Selenomonadaceae bacterium | reverse complement strand
GAAGTTCTGCTTACTTTTTCTCAAAATATTTGCCGCGCCGTTTACGTCGGCATTTATTATCTTGCCGCTTTTTGACCTGTACAATCCGCGCTTGATTCTCTTACCGCTGAATTTTCCTTCGTAAGGTTTTTCCGCGTCAAATACAGGTATTTCGTCCGAATCCAAAAAACTTGCCTTGCTCGTATAACTTTCTTCCTGCTCCATATAATTCATTCCGTATCTTTCGCAAAGTGTTTTCAACTGTTGTCGTAATGCTCCGAAACTTATTTGAGTAAAGTTTTGATTCGTTTTACTTCCCAAATTTATTTCTCTTTTGAAATCCGGATTGTATCCGCAAATTAAACTTCCGATGTCGTTTTCGATACAAAAATTCACTATATACCGGGCAGTTTTTTTCAGACAGTCATTGATTCGATTGTTTCTCTTTAAAGTAATTCGCCCGATTAAGTTTGAAAAATATTGCGGTCGATTTTGTTTCATCAGGATTGATTGCAAAAAGGCTTTTCGTTTGTTCCAATGTCGATTTATCGATTTTACTTTACGTCCGTCCATAATGAACGAAGTCCCCGCATTGGTCACACACGTCGCCAAATTGTCCAATCCCAAGTCAATCGCCAAAGAATTTTCACGGTTCAATTTCAATTTTTCTTCCTTGATTTCAAAGCAGTAAGCAATTTTAAAATATTTTCCTCCGTTGCACGGTATTATTTTGACTTCCTTAATTTTTTTGCCGACAAGCCTTTCGGGAAATTTAATTTTAATTTTGTGGTCGTTCAAAATATTTGAGTAAGTTCGACTTGCCGGAATTGTCAAATATCCGTCTTTTACGTTTATCGAATTTCCGGAAATCGTCAGCTGATACAGACCGCCTTTCTTTCTATATTTCGGAGGTCTTGCAGTCTTTACTTTGCCGACCGATCCGAAAAACGATTTAAAAGCGTCATCGACATCTCTCAAAACCTGTTGCGCCATATTCGCCTGCAAAAGTTTATAATTTTCGTTATTTTTACATTGCGGTTCATTTTTGGCATATTTCAAAAAAGTTTTGTCTTGAAAAAATTTCTGCCGCACGTTGTAAAGACCGAAGTTATACAAGCAATTTGCAAAAAAGCAAAGTTCCCGGAGTTGAAAATATTCTCTCTTGCTCAACTTGCGAATCACATTTATTTGTGTCAAATACATTTCATTCACCTCCTTTGTCGAAAGTCTAACAAATATTCTTCTTCTCGGCAACAAAAAAAAGCGCCTTATATCCCCCGATTAAAATCGGGAGTTTTACGGCGTATTTCAAATAAAGCCGTTTAACGTCGCAAAAATTTTTCGACGGACAAAAAAATTTCGTGCGGCAAAAATTTTTTCATTCGGCAAAAAAAATTGCCCGACCGGGAAAAAATTTTTCCTCAATCAAGCCGAAAATATTTTTAAGTCGCAAAAAATTTTAATCCGCACTTTTCGGAACCAAGTCCGACGAATTTAATTTGCCTTCCTTTTTCCATTTTGCAAATTCTGCAGTTGCCGTGAACAAAACGTCGCTTGAAGAATTCAAAGCCGTTTCGCAAGAGTCCTGCAAAACTCCGATGATGAAACCGATACCGACAACCTGCATCGAAATGTCGCTTGAAATTCCGAAACTGGAACACGCAACCGGAATCAAAAGCAGTGAGCCGCCGGCAACTCCGGACGCGCCGCAAGCTCCGACAGTCGAAATTATACAGAGCAAAAGCGCGGTCGGCATATCAACCGAAATTCCCAAAGTATGAGCGGTTGCCAAACTCAAAACGGCAATCGTTATCGACGCGCCCGCCATGTTGATTGTCGCACCGAGAGGAATCGAAACGGAATAAAAATTTTCGTTCAAACCGAGACGTTTGCAAAGCCCCATGTTCACCGGAATATTCGCCGCAGATGAACGGGTGAAGAACGCATACAGTCCGCTTTCGCGAAGCGTGGCGAAAACAAGCGGGTACGGATTCATTTTCAAATGCCACCAGACAAGCAGAGGATTCATAATCAACGCCACGCTGAAGAATGCTCCGAGAAGTACGGCAAGCAATTTTCCGTAGCCGAGAAAAACTTCAATGCCGCTTGTGCCGATCGCGTCGGCAACCAAGCCCATGATACCGAACGGAGCAAAACGAATTACCCATTGAACGACTTGAGTTACACCTTTCGCCAAGTCGCCGAGTATCGAATGAATTTCCGGACCGGCTTTTCTCAGCGCAAGACCGAGCATGACGCTCCAAACAAGTATGCCGATATAATTCGCGTTCGTCAATGCGTGAACCGGATTATCCACGCCGTTCATGATGACGGTTTGCAAAACTTCCACAATGCCGCTCGGAGGAGTTATGGAAGCGTCTTCAACGGTTTGCAAATGCAAAGTGACCGGGAATAAAAATGATGCCGTGACTGCGACGAGTGACGCGCAAAAAGTTCCGATGACGTACAATTTAATTATCGGTTTCATTACGGAATTCGGTTCTGCTTTTTGCGAAAGTGCATTGATGACCAGAACGAAAACCAAAATCGGAGCGACGGCTTTCAACGCGCTTACAAAAATTGCGCCGAAAACTTTCACGACCGAAATCAAAGGCGGAGCGAACAGCGCGATCAAAATGCCGACGATTAAACCGCAGATAATCAATTTGATTAACGCCGTTTCTCCGTAAACCTTTCCGATTTTATTTAACAACTTTAACAACCTCCCAAAAAAAATTTGCCGGGAAATTATAACACACTTCCGAATTATTTTCTCACCAAAATTTTTGCGCCGAAAAAATTTTTAATTCGATTGATTTTATTTTGCCGGAGGTTTAAAATGCGCCCGGAGTGGTTTACTCCTGCCAAAGTATTTTAACGGAGGACAACATGAAAAGAATTTTCGTCGCGATAATTTCGGTGACAATTTTATTTTTCAACTTCCGAGTATTCGCGGCAGTCAACGCGCCGGATATTTCGGCGACTTCGGCAATTTTGATAGAGGCGACAACCGGCCGGGTGATTTACGAAAAAAATCCGGACGAACAAAGAGCACCGGCAAGTTTGACAAAAATGATGACCGGAATTTTGGCGTTGGAAAAACTCAAGCCTTACGAAAAAACGACGATAACTCCGGATGGACAGACAGACTTTAAATTTTTCGTTCAGAAGTTTTTCATTCTTTGCCCCTATCACAATGCCCATGGCCGTCGTCCGGACATAGAGCGCCTTGAATTCTCTCGATGTCCGGAACAATTCCGGCTTTCTCCGACCTCATGAACGATAAAGCGAAGGAAATAGGTTGCACCCGCACTCATTTTTCAAACCCGAACGGATTGCCCGGCGCGAATCATTATTCGACGGCGCGCGATTTGTCCAAAATTGCCGCTTACTGCATGAAAAATCCGGAGTTCAGAAAAGTTGTCGGCACGAAAATTAAAATCGTTTATTGGAATTCGCCGTCCGACAAAAAAATTGATGCCGAGAACACAAATGAACTTCTTCAAAAAAATTATCCCGGAATAACCGGAATAAAAACCGGATTCACCAAAGCCGCGGGGAATTGTCTGGCGGCATCGGCGACGCGGGACGACTTGAATTTAATCGTGATCGTTTTAAATTCCTCGGATGAAAATTCACGTTTCGACGATGCGGAAAAACTTCTGGACTACGGATTTGCAAAAATTAAAACCGTCAAGCTTGCCGACAAAAATCGAATTGAAAAAAAAGTTTTCGTTCGCGGCGGCAAGAGCGGAACTGTCCGCGTCGGGCCGGCGGAAAATTTTATTTTCCCGCTCATCGAAGGTGAGGACGAAAAACTCATTGAAATTTCCTGCGACGTGCCGAAAGTCATCGACGCGGGGATTGAGGACGGAAAAGTTGTGGGCGAAGCGGTTTTGAAATACGACGGAGAAAAAATTGCAAGCGTACCGATTTGCGCCCGCGAAAATGTTTCGCCGGGATTCAGTATCGCGTCTTTGCTCGTCGATATTTTTGAGCCGTTCATAAATTCTTATCCGCGTATCGCACAAGCTTTTTCGGCGTGACAAAATGATTGAATTGAAAGACGTTACAAAAAAATTCGGGGACTTCGCGGCGGTTGACCGACTGAATTTAAAAATTCCCGGCGGAAAAGTTTTCGGTCTGCTCGGAAAAAACGGAGCCGGAAAAACCACGACGATAAAAATGTTGACCGGACAGTTGCAACCTTCGTCGGGGGAAATTTTTTTTTCCGGAAAACCTTTCCTCGGAAATGAACGGGCAATAAAAAATTTAATCGGACTCGTGCCGCAACATTTGAACTTCGACCAAGATTTAACCGTCGGGGAAAATTTGGAACTTCACGCACGACTTCA
>CAJOFG010000156.1:0-2713 GCA_905233965.1 uncultured Selenomonadaceae bacterium | reverse complement strand
ATTCACGAACCGAAAATTTTATTCCTGGACGAACCGACAGTCGCGCTTGACCCGCAGGTTCGCCGAAAAATTTGGGATTTGATTCTGCGGTTGAAGTCGCAAAAAATTACAATCCTGCTGACTACTCACTACATTGAGGAAGCGGAATTTTTATGTGACAGAGTCGCGATTTTAAATTCCGGAAAATTGGTTGCGGAGGACGAAACGGAAAAATTATGTGCCGGGCGTTCGCTGGAAGAAGTTTTCATCGAACTGACAAAATGAATTTGAATAAGGCAACAAAAAAACTCCCGCGACAAAATTTGTTTCGGGAGTTTTAAATTTCGTTTAATCCGGATAATACGTCACGCCGGAGCCGGGCGTTTCAAAAACGGTTATCGACTCCAACCGGGCGTTGTCCGTAAAAATTTCGGAGCGGGAAAAATTTTCAAAAATTATCTGCGCCAAATTTTCCGCCGTCGGATTTTCCGTTTCAAAAATTTTCAACTCGTTCAAATATCTGTGGTCGAACTCGTCCAAAACTTTTTTCAATTCGGATTTCAAAATTTTGAAGTCAATCAACATTCCGGTTTGATTCAATTTTTTTCCGGCAACTTTTGCCTCGACCGTCCAGTTGTGTCCGTGGAGGCGCGAACATTTGCCGGAATAATTTTCCAATCGGTGCGCCGCCTCGAACGCGCCGGTAACTTTCAATTCAAACATTTTCAATTCTACCTCGTTCGTCCGGCACCGTCCCGCGTCGGCGTATCTTCAAAAGGTGCGTCGTAAGTCGCCGGCTCTTGTCTGCGTTCGATTTGCGGAGAATAATTTTCGTTACTTCGCCGGTTGTCGGAATTGTAATTTTGCCTGTCGTTCCTTCCTCCGGAATCGGTTGATGTTGTCCCGGACTCTCTGCGCGTCGAATTTCTTTCGGTGTCACGCGAATTTTTATCGCGACTTTGTGTGGAAGAATCATCACGCTCGGAATTTGTCCCGGAATTTCTGCCCATTCGCCTGTCGTAATATTCGCGGAGAGTTTCGCGCGGACGATCCGAATAATCGCCGATACTGTCATCGCCCTCCGGAATATCTTTTGCGCTGTCCGGAATTGAGTTAAGATATTCGCTTGCAACTTTTTCGTTACGCTTTTTCAAAGTCGAATCGACGGACACGCCCAGACCTGACGCGACGGCAAAACGAAGTTCTTCAATGTCCGGCACCCAATAACTTATCCCGTCAATGTAAAGCGGACGACCGGGAACCATCGCCGTTTCCAAACCGTTTTCACGTGCGGCTTTGAGTGCGCCCGCCAATTCCAAAAGTTGCCGGAAAGTCATATCGGTATCGACCGCGTCGGCAACTTCACGAATAATTGCCGGGATACGCGGAATAATTTCCGGCGAAGTAACTTTTTTCATGCAGGCATCCATAAATTTTTGCTGACGTTTAATCCTGCCGATGTCGCCTTCCGCATCGCGATAACGGACGTAAGTGACGGCAGTCTTTCCGTCCATGTGCTGTTCGCCCGGATAGAGGTCGATATAAAGTCCGCCGTCGTCGTCCCAGGGATCTTCATAATACATTCGTTTTTCAACGTCAATGTCAATGCCGCCTATCGCGTCGATAATTTTCACAAAACTTTTGACGTTGATAATGACGTAATGGTCTATGTTGATTCCCAGAAAATCTTCGACGGTTTTTTCCGAAAGAGCCTCGCCGCCGTAAGCAAACGCCGCATTTATTTTGTCGAAACCGTGACCGGAAATTCTCACGCGGGTATCGCGGGGAACGGAGAGCAGAGAAACTTTATCGAGTTTCGGATCGACCGTCGCCAACATCATCGTGTCGGAGCGTCCCACGTCATCTTTGCGAATGTCAACGCCCATTATCAAAATTGTTGCTTTGTCCTTCGCTTTAATGAGTTCGTCTTTATTTTTGTTTTCGCGCGCTCCCTGCTTGGTAACTTCTTGAGAACCCAGCAGACCGGAGGACGCGAACATCGCACCGGCAACCGCTGCGGTAAGGAAACAAACCGCCAGCAAAATTACCGGCCAAATTCTTCTTTTTTGTTGTTGAGGTTGTCGCCTTGTCAATTTTCAATCTCCTTCATGAAAATATCGGCAGTTCCGAACCCGGCGCATAACATGAGGGTTCGCCTTCAAAAATTCCGTCGTCGAGAGCGGAAATAATTTTTACGTCGGTATCGTGCAAATAATCCGTACATTCGAGCGAAACGGATTCGCGCGTCATCAAAAAATGTGTCGCGTTCCTTATTGCTTGAACCGAAAATTTTTTTCCGTTCTGCGACGGATAATAAATCACAAGCGGAGTATCGTAAGCTTTTTTTGTTTCGGCGAAAAATTTTTGAATTTCGTCGGCTTCACTTTGCAACGTACCGACCGGCAAAAAAATCATCAGCACGGCATTTTGTGAATTTGAATTGCAAAAACCTTTGACGATTCTTTTCCATAAAGGTTTGTTCACGTTAAAATCGGCAACGAAAGCGTAAACATTTTTACCCGCCGCACGAAAACTTTTTACCTGTTCGGAAATTTCATCGTCAGGAAAAAATTCAAGCTCCGGCGTGTAATGCTCCGCCAAAAAATTTTCAACGTCGTACAACTTCGGCATATTCGCCAAAATTTTATCAACGTCCCAATTCCACCATTTTATCGCCAAAAATTTTTTTATGACTTCCGGCGGGAAACGATATTTGATAACCCGCGCCGGATTT
>CAJOFG010000155.1:5923-7426 GCA_905233965.1 uncultured Selenomonadaceae bacterium | reverse complement strand
TAAGCGGATTGATTTCGCCGCCCGTGAGCTTGCACATAATCTTTCCGAAAACGAGACCGCCCGCCGTGCCGCCCATGAACGCGACCAAGCCGAGCCCGATTATCAGCAACGTGTCGGCGCGCAGGAACGATTCGGCGTTCATTGTCATGCCCGTGCCCGTGCCCAGGAAAATCGTCACGATATTAATCAGCGAATTCTGCGCGGTGTCGCTCAAGCGGTCGGTGACGCCCGATTCGCGGAACAGATTGCCCAACATCAAGCAACCGAGCAACGCGGCGATTGGCGGCAAAAGCAAGCTGATAAAAATCGTCGCGACAATCGGGAAGACGACGCGTTCAAATTTCGTGACGGGACGCAATTCTTTCATGACAATTTCGCGTTCGGCTTGCGTCGTCATAAGTTTCATTATCGGCGGTTGAATCATCGGGACGAGCGACATATAAGTGTATGCCGCGACCGCGATTGCGCCGAGCAAATGCGGAGCAAGTTTAATCGACAGATAAATCGACGTGGGACCGTCCGCGCCGCCGATAATTCCGATTGCCGCCGCTTCCTTAACGTCAAAGCCGACGAGCATTGCACCGACGAGAGCGACGAACACGCCGATTTGAGCCGCCGCGCCGAGCAACAAAGTCCAGGGACGCGCAAGCAAAGGACCGAAGTCTGTCATCGCGCCTATACCGAGAAAAATTAACGGCGGGGAAAATTTCGTTCGCAATTCCGTAATGAATCGCCAACATCAAACCGGGTTCTTCAAAAAATCCGGTGCGCGGAAAATTCGCGAGGATACAACCGAAAGCGATAGGTCCGAGCAGGAGCGGTTCAAACTCTTTTACAAAAGCCATGTAGAGGAGCAGGAGACCGACTATAATCATTATCGCGTTTCCCAACGTGAAAGACGCAAAGCCGCTGTCCAGCCAGACGGATTGCAACGATACCGAAAAGGCATTAAAAACTTCCAAAACATTCCCCTCCTCAAGCTTCATTCAGACCGGAAACTATCGCGTTTCTTCTCCAGCCGCCGTTACCGTTTCCGGCAACTCTCACGGCGTGAATTTGATTCGCCGAATAACCGTAAGCGGAAACCGCCGCGACAATCGCCGCGATAACTTCTGCGGGAATGTGGTCGTCGTCAAAGTCCGGAGCGGAGGAAGTCGCCGGCAAATTTCTTACCGGCTCATCTTCATCGTCGACGAGTTCGGCTTCGTATTCGCCTTCCGCCTTTTTCGTCGGATCGATTTTGTGAATCAGTTGAATCAAAAAGCTGAGTGCGATAAGGACGACAAAGACTATCGTCATGTTAATCAGCATGATGATGAACGGATTCGTTGTTACGGGATGTCCCATGAAAAAAATCACCTCTTGAAATTAAATAATACCTGTACTGAATTTTTATATCGAGTTAATGAAAAAATTTCGTCGTAAAAAAATTTTTCACGGCGCATTTTCTTTTGCCTCCGAAAGTTGCGCCAAATATCTTTTAACCAAAATTTCTGCAACTAT
>CAJOFG010000155.1:0-5847 GCA_905233965.1 uncultured Selenomonadaceae bacterium | reverse complement strand
ACGAGGCAGGGAATTTTTTTTGCCGCGATTTTTTTTTCGACGGACTTGTGAGTTGTGCCGTCGCCCAAAATTATTTTTTCGACTTTGAAATTCGCGGAAAGTTTTTGCAAAGTGTTTTCCAATTCGCCGGTCGGAATTACTTCTTCAAATTTTATTTCGCCGCCGGAATTTAAAACCGCCACTCCGCATTTGTCCCGGCCGGGATCTATTCCGATGAAGTGCATCATGAATTTCCTTTGTCAATTTCTATGTTTAATCTGAGAGGACCGATTGATTTTGTGTTGTCCCGCGCATATGCGGTAAGGTGAACCGGTCCGCGAAGCTCCATCAAATTTCCCGCCAAGCCGTACATTTGCTCGACTTCCATTGCGCCGACCGTGCCGGTTATCGGGTCGGGCAAAATTCCTTTTTCGACTGCCAAGCGATTTATTTCCGCCAAAAATTTTTGGATAATCGGCTCAACGTCATCATCATTTTTTATGTCGTAAATCCGGGACAGAATCAATTCGTTCCGTGCGAAAACATCTTTGTTCGGATAAACGGAAAGAGAAGTCCGGACCGGTTCGCCGCGAATCAAATTTCCGGCGGCGGCAATTCTCACAACCATATCGCCGGTACTTCCGGAAATTTCATCAATCGCGTTTTGCAATTCCGGCTGATAGACCCAGACGGAACTTTCGGCGTCCGAACCGAAACTTTGTTCAATTTTTTTAGACGCTTGCGCGACGAGCGAATTTATATCGTCGGTAATTTCGGGTTCGGAACGACCGCCTTTGACAACGCCGGTCGCCAAAATTTCGCCGGCACGAAAAGCGATGTCGCCTTCACGAATCGCGATTAAACCTTCGCGTAAATTTTTTGCGTGTTCCTCAAGTTGCGAATTGTCGGCGGAAAGTTTTTTGTTGCTCTCGTCAAGTTTGGTGTTCGATGCGGTTAAGGTTTCGTTTTGCGAAGTGAGAGCATTTTTTTCGGATTCGAGTTTCGATATTCCGTTTTTCAAATTTTCGGATTCCGCCGTCAAAGTTTCCTGTTCGGCTTTCAAGTCGGCAATTTCTTTCCGCGACTTTTTCAAATTTCCTTCGGCGTTTCTGTATTCTTCCTGCGATTGCAAAAGTTCAACCGCCAAAGCTTCGACTGCTTTTTTTGTTGATGACATTGTCGCGTTTAACTGTTCCATGCCGAACAAAGCGGTACGAACATTTTCGGAAGTGATCGCCATGACCCCGATTGATGCCGCCGTGATGAAAACGCCGGTCAACACGGTTATTATCATTGATGTGTGGCGCGGGCGAAGTCCGAAAATTGAAAGACGTTTCTTTCCGATTTTCGTTCCGAGTTTGTCGCCGATAAAAGCAATTATGCCGCCGGTGACAACCATCACGCCTATCAGATACAATCCGTACATTTATTTCCTCCGGGAAAAAATTTTTCAAGATATAAATCAAAAAACCGCCGCCGGGCAAAGACCGCTCCGCGCGACGGTTGTAAATTTCGTATCGAATGGTCGGAACGACGAGATTCGAACTCACGACCTCTTCCACCCCAAGGAAGCGCTCTAGCCAAACTGAGCTACGTCCCGAACGTCGGCTAGTTTAACACAATAAAATTTTAAATGCAAGGAAACTTTTAAATTTTTATCACAATTTGCCCGGAACGTACCGGCTAAAATTTTTTCCGGATTTTTTCAACCGCCGCCGCCATTGTATTCATTCCGGATTTTTGGTTGCTCATCATCACGGAGGGCAGTTGAATATATTTTCCTTGCCGAACGAGTGAACGCGATGCCGGATTCGCCAGCAAAACTTCGGCAGCGCAAACTCTGCCGCCGTCCGGTTTTTTCAAAAGTTGCTGAGAAATTATCGCGCTGAATTCGTCGGCGAACAAATCCCGGATTGCGTCGCGTTGAACGAGCGGGAACATTGTTTCGACTCTCATTGCAGTTTCAGCCGCCGACTTCGTGTGTAAAGTCGCCAAAACCAAAATTCCCGCCGCCGACGCTTCCAACGCCGCGTGCATTGTTTCCGCGTCGCGAATTTCTCCGATTAACAAAACGTCCGGCATTTCGCGCAAAGATGTTCGTACCGCGCCGGCGAAGTCGAAAAAATCTTGTCCGAATTCCCGCTGACTGATGAAAGAGTCCGGCGAAGTATATTCAAATTCTATCGGGTCTTCCAACGTCAAAAGGTGGCACGGGCGAATTTTGCAAAGCTCATTCAAAAATGCGGCGATTGTCGTGGATTTCCCGGAGCCGGTTTTTCCCGTGACCAAAATTAAACCTTGCGTCGCGTCGAAAAAATTTTTCAAAGCCGGAGGTGCGCCGATTTCCTCAAGCGACGGAATTTTTTCCGGAATGAGTCGAAGAGCCGCCGCCGGAAATTTTCGCTGAAAATAGACGTTCACCCGGAAACGCCGGGAAATATTTTTTTCGACGTGGGAAAAGTCGATTGAAGATGTATTTTTCAATTCGTCGAGGAGCCGGGCGGGTACGAGTTCCGACAAAAAAATTTGCACGTCCTCCGGCGATAAAATTTCTCCGACTTTGAAAAAATTTCCGGCGACGCGAAAAAAAATCGGTTGTCCCGCAGTGAAATGTACGTCGGACGCTTAATTTCCGTCAAACTCAAATCCGAACACTCCCCCTCAACAGTAACGAACATTTTCCGCGCCGAGAATTTTTTTCAATTCAACTTTCAAATTTTTGTCGTCGGAAATTTTTACGTTCGCGCCGGCTCTTTGCCACTTGCCGAACCTGTTCCAGTAAACTTGCCCGGCACCCGGATTGTCGGAAAAAATTTTTTTCAACCGCGCAATCGTTTCCGGATTTTCTTTTTCCGGAGTTATCGTCAAAAAAATTTCCGGCACATAATTTTTTGCGTTCGTAACCGTGTCAGCCAAAAATTGAATTTCTCCGCGCGAATCGTCCGGCTTGCCCGAAATTATCACGACTTCGTCCGGCAAAATCGTATTCATGCACCGATTGAAAACGCCGGGAAAAATCGTAACCTTCAATTCGCCGGAAAAATCTTCCAGCGTGATGAATGCCATCATCTCCCCTTTTTTCGTCGTCAACCTTTTGGAATTTGTGATAAGCCCTCCGATTTTTATTCGCTTGCCGATTTTTATTTTCTTCCCGGCAACGTCATGCAACTCCGTCAAGCCGGAAAGTTTTTCGGAAAATTCTTCGAGCGGATGCCCCGTCATGTAAAAGCCGAGCGTTTCTTTTTCCCAAGCGAGAATTTCATTTTTCGGTCGCTCCGGAATTTTCGGAATGGGAATTTCAATTTCGGAAAAATTTTCTTCGTCGAAAAGTCCGGACTGTCCGCGCACGTTATCTTCGCGTCTGCGCTTCCCTTCGGCAACGGCGGAATCCAGATATTCGAGCAAAGCGGTTCTGCGCGGCTCAATTCCGTCGAACGCTCCGGACTTAATCAAATTTTCCAGCGCACGTTTGCCGAAATTTTTCATCTCCGGACGACTGCAAAAATCGACGAGGGATTTAAAATTTCCGTCGCGCTCCCGTGTCGCGGTGACATCTTTTATCGCGAGTTCGCCCAAATTTTTTATCGCGGACAAGGCGAAACGAATTTCTCCGTTCTTCACCGAAAAATGTACGCCGCTTAAATTTATGTCCGGTCCCAAAACTTTTATGCCCATTGCGCGGGTAAGTTCAACGTAGGTTGCAACTTTGTCCGAGTCCATTACGCCGGACATCATCGCCGCCATAAATTCGGCCGGGTAATGATTTTTCAGCCAAGCGGTCTGCCAGGCGATTAAAGCATAAGCCGCCGAATGTGATTTGTTGAATCCGTAGTCGGCGAAATGTTCGAGCAGTTTGAAAATTTTTTCCGCCAAATTTTTTTCAATCCCGTTTGCCGCACAGCCGGACAAAAAATTTGACTTCTGCGATTTCAAAATGGACGCTTTCTTTTTACCCATTGCGCGGCGCAACAAATCCGCTTGCCCGAGACTGAATCCCGCCAACGCCCGGACAATTTGCATGACTTGTTCCTGATACAAAATCACGCCGAAAGTTTCTTTCAAAATCGGTTCCAATTTCGGGTGCAGGTAATTCGTTTTTCTTATTCCGTGTCGCCCGTCGATGAAGTCCTCAACCATTCCGGTGCCCAAAGGTCCCGGTCGGTAAAGTGCGACGGTCGGTATCAAGTCGGCGAAACATTCCGGTTTTAAATCGCGAACAAGTTTCGTCATGCCGGGCGACTCCATTTGAAAGACCGCGCCGGTTTTTCCGTCCGCCAACATTTTTGCGGTCGATTCATCGCGCAGAGGAATTTTGTTCACATCAATTTCAATTCCCCGCGTCTGCCGAATATTTTCGACGGCCTCGTTGATTATCGTTAAAGTTCTCAGACCGAGAAAATCCATTTTCAAAAGTCCGAGCTCCTCAATTTTATCTTTGTCGTATTGAGTGACGAGCATATTGCCGGAAAATTGAACGGGAACGTAATCGGTGAGCGGATTTTTTGAGATGACGATGCCCGCCGCATGAACCGATACATGGCGCGGCATACCTTCCAACTTTTTCGCGAGGTCGAGGACGCGCCGGACTTCCGGATTTTTTTCGTATTCGCGTTTCAATTCGCCGGAAGTTTGCAACGCTTTATCGAGAGTAATTTTTAATTCGTTCGGAATCATTTCGACAATGCGAGAACCTTCCGCGTAAGAAATATCCAGAGCGCGAACCACGTCACGAATTGCCGCCTTCGCCGCCATCGTCCCGAAAGTTACGATTTGCGAAACGTGATCTTCGCCGTAAAATTTTTTGACGTACTCGATGACTTCTTCGCGGCGAATGTAACAAAAATCAATGTCGATGTCCGGCATTGATACCCGCTCCGGATTTAAAAATCTTTCAAACAGCAAATCAAATTCGAGCGGATTTAAACCGGTTATTCCCAAAACGTAAGCAACGATACTTCCGGCGGCGGAACCTCTGCCCGGTCCGACCGGTATTCCGGATTTTTTCGCGAAGTCGATAAAGTCCCAAACGATTAAAAAATATCCTTCGTAACCCATTTTTTTTATCACGGCAAGTTCGTAATCAAGCCGAGATTTAATTTCGTCCGTCACGACTTCATAGCGTTCGGAAACTTTTTTGTAGCAAAGGTCGTGCAAATATTCCGCCTCGTCACCGGAATTTTCCGGCAAAGGATAAACCGGCAACTTGAGCTTTCCGAACTCAAAAGTCACGTTACAGCGTTCGGCAATCTTCAAAGTATTTTCGCAAGCGTCCGGAACGTCGGAAAAAATTTTTCGCATTTCCTCCGGCGACTTCAAATAATATTGGTCGGAATCAAATTTCATTCTGCGCGAATCGTTAATCGTCTTGCCGGTCTGTATGCAGAGAAGTATTTCGTGAAGTTCGCTGTCCTCTTGATTGACGTAATGCGAATCGTTAGTCGCGACGAGTCCGACACCGAGTTCGTCGGAAATTTTTATCAGCGCGTCCCGGATTTTTTTTTCGTCCGGCGAACCGTGATTTTGAATTTCGAGAAAAAAATTTTCACGTCCGAAAATTTCAACGTACTCCTTCGTGAGTTCGACGGCGCGGGGAAAATTATCTTGCAAAATTGCGCGGGGAATTTCTCCGGCGACGCACGCACTCAACGCGATTAAACCTTCGTGATATTTGCGCAAAATTTCTTTATCGACGCGCGGCTTGTAATACATTCCCTCCGTCGCGGCGAGAGAAACGAGTTTCACCAAATTTTTGTAACCTTCATTGTTTTCGGCGAGCAGGATAAGATGAAAATATTTCACGCCGTCCGAAAAATTTTTTTCAAACCGGGAGCCGGGCGCGAGATAAACTTCGCAACCGATTATCGGCTT
>CAJOFG010000154.1:4248-9074 GCA_905233965.1 uncultured Selenomonadaceae bacterium | reverse complement strand
CATGGAATGCACCGTTTACATGGGCGAGGAAGACTGCGAACGGCAGGCCCTGAACGTATTCCGCATGGAACTTCTGGGGGCGAAGGTGGTCCCTGTCACCACAGGCACCGGTACCCTGAAAGACGCGGTGAACGAGGCACTGCGGGTCTGGACGGCCCGGGTGGAAGATACCTATTATGTGTTAGGCTCTGTTATGGGACCCCATCCATATCCGGAAATGGTACGGGACTTCCAGAAAGTAATCGGGGAAGAAGTGAAAGCCCAACTGCTGGAAAAAGAAGGGCGGCTGCCTGATGTGGTCATTGCCTGTGTAGGCGGCGGATCTAATGCCATGGGTCTCTTCTACGATTTCATCCCGGACAAGGATGTGCGCCTCATCGGTGTGGAGGCGGCCGGGGAAGGCGTGGACACGGAACGGACGGCGGCTACCATCGCCCGGGGCTCGGAAGGCATCTTCCACGGCATGAAGTCCCTGTTCCTGCAGGACGAATACGGGCAGATTGCGCCGGTGTACTCCATTTCCGCGGGGCTGGATTATCCCGGCATCGGACCGGAACACGCATACCTTCACGACACCGGGCGCGCCGAATATGTTCCGATAACCGACGAAGAAGCGGTTAAAGCGTTTGAATATCTCGCAAAGACCGAAGGAATCATTCCGGCAATCGAATCCGCGCACGCCGTCGCTTACGCACAAAAAATCGCGCCGACTTTGAGCAAAGACAAAATTATTGTCGTCACTTTGTCCGGGCGCGGCGATAAAGATTGTGCGTCAATCGCGAAGTACAGAGGAGTGAATATTGATGAGTAAAATAAAAAATGCGTTCGCGAACGGCAAAGCTTTTATCCCGTTCATCACTTGCGGTTACCCGGACATCGAAACGACGGAAAATTGCGTGCGCGAAATGGTTGCGAACGGCGCGGACTTAATCGAACTCGGCATACCTTTTTCCGACCCGACCGCCGAAGGACCGGTCATTCAAGAGGCGAATTTGAAAGCGTTGCAAGCCGGAATCGACACGGAAAAAATTTTTGACTTCGTGAAAAAAATTCGGCGCGAAATTAAAATCCCGCTGATTTTCATGACGTATGCGAACGTAATTTTCGGTTACGGCGCGGAAAAATTTATTTCAACCTGCCGGGAAATTGAGATTGACGGAATAATTTTGCCCGACCTGCCTTTCGAGGAGAAGGAAGAATTTTTGCCGGTGTGCAAAAAATTCGGCGTGGATTTAATCAGCATGATCGCGCCGACTTCGGAAAATCGAATCGCGAAAATTTCAAAAGACGCTGAAGGATTTTTGTACATTGTTTCGAGTTTGGGAGTCACCGGGACGCGAACGGAAATTAAAACCGATTTGGCACCGATGATAAAAATTGTCCGGGAGAATACAAAAATTCCGTGCGCGGTCGGTTTCGGAATTTCCACGCCGGAACAGGCAAGGAACATGGCGAAAATTTCTGACGGAGCGATTGTCGGCTCGGCGATAATAAAAATTTTGACGAAGTACGGAAAAAATTCCGCGCCTCACGTCGGAAAATTCGTCCGGGAAATGAAAGACGCTTTGAAATAAATTTTTCGTCCGGCAAAATAAAAAAACACCTCCCCGAAATTTTTTTTCGGCGCGAAGGTGTTTTTTTTCGCCGCAAAATTTTTTACCGTATCAGATTTTCCAAAGTTTCAAATAAAATTTCCGGGTCAACCGGTTTTGAAAGGTGCGCGTTCAATCCGGCTTGCAAACTCCGTTGAACATCTTCGTCGAATGCGTTTGCCGTCAGCGCGATTATCGGAATGGTTTTTGCGTCGCCGCGTTTCATCGCTCTTATCGTCGTCGTGGCAGTCAACCCGTCCATCTCCGGCATCCTCATGTCCATCAAAATTGCGGAGTAGTAACCTTCCGGGTGCGACGCGAACATTTCCGTTGCGATTTTTCCGTTCTCGGCGTGTTCCGGTTCCATTTCGCGCATTTTCAAAACTTCCATCATTATTTCCGCGTTCACGACCATATCTTCCGCCAAAAGAATTTTTCGCCCGGCAAGGTCGGCTTTTTTCCTCGTCCGATTCAAATGCAAATTTCTTTTCTTCAACGCGGTTTTAAATTCTTCAAGCAGGTTGCCGGAGAACAGCGGTTTGGAAATAAAGCTGTCAACGCCGGCGGCTGTCGCCTCGTCTGCAATTTCCTCCCAGTTGTAAGCGGTGAGCATGATAATCGCGCTTTCGTCACCGATATCCGAACGAATCCTTCTCGTCAACTCCACGCCGTCCGGATCCGGCATTTTCCAATCGACGATGATAAGATTGTAAGGTTCGCGGCGGGCGTGACAAAGTTTTATCATTTCGTAAGCTTCTTCGCCGGACAACGCCATTGTCGCGGCGATACCGGCTTTTTCCAAAACAAGCGCCGCGTGTTGACAGGCTATCGAATCGTCGTCCACGACCAAAACTCTCATGTCCTGCGGAGAAAATTCGCCGTCTTCGATGTTTTCCTTCTGCTTATTCTTCACGTCCGGCAAAGTGACGATGACGGTAAATTCCGTGCCGACACCTTTTTCGCTTTCGACTTCGATTTTGCCGTTCATCATTTCGACAATATTTTTCGTTATCGCCAATCCCAAGCCGGAGCTGCCGTATTTCGTACTCGCGCCGGAATTTTCTTGGCTGAAGGTGTCGAAAATTTTCGGCAAAAATTCTTTATTCATTCCGATGCCGGTATCTTTGACGACGAACCGCAAAGTTGATTGTCCGGCCAGCGCATTTATTTTTTCGACGAGGAAATTTATTTTGCCGCCCTCCGGCGTGAACTTGACCGCATTGCTCAAAATATTCATCAGCACTTGACGCAATTTTACAATGTCGCCTATGTAAAATTCGTCAACCGTTCCTTGAATGTAGCAGTTGTACGTCAAACCTTTTTCCCGGCACTGACTGCTGAACATATTGTTGATTTGTTCGATAAAGGCGGCGAAATTAAATTCCTCTTTGCGCAAAACCATTTTGCCGGATTCTATTCGGGACATATCCAAAATATCGTTGATGATTGAAAGGAGATGGCGCGCGGCGTTTCCTATTTTGTCGAGGTAGTCTTTTGTCTTTTCGGAAAGATTTTCTTCGTGCAGAGCGAGATTGTCCAGACCGATAATCGGTACGAATTTCGTGGCTCATGTTGGACAGGAAAATTGTTTTCGCTTTATTCGCGTCCTCCGCCGCTTTGAGTGCATCGCTGAGTGCCTGACTTTTGTTTAACGTGTCGCGCATTTCGTCATCAATATCGGTGAATCCGATTCCGACTGCGTGAATTGCTCCGTCCGTTTCGTCCGCTTTATGCCCGACACCCGCCATGCGGAGCATTTCGTAAGTTTCCTTGTCGTCACGGCGAACGAGGTATCGGTAAGCATAAATTTTATTTTTGCTCAAATTTTCGCGAATGACTTCCGTCTTGATGACGGAGAGGAAACCTTCGCGATATTCTTCGGTGACAAATTTGTAAGCGTATTCCGAAAAACTTTCGCGGAAAGAAAATTTATCGCCTTCCTTCCGGTTGTCTTTCATTTTTCCGTCGGTTCGGTAGCAGGTGCAGGTGTCCTCGTCCAAATCGACGTAGTAGACGCTCCGATAATCGGAGGCAAGCGCGGTTATCATTCTGTCCTGCTGTACCCGATGTTTTTCCTGCGATAAAAGTTCTTCCTGCAATGCGAGTTGCTCTTCCAATTCCTGTTGCTTGACCCGGTTTTCGGTTTCGGAAATTTCTTTTTCCAAAAGCATTTTCGATGCCTTCCGGGTTTGCATGAGCATTATCACGAAAAGCACGACGAGAACCAAAACGGTCAGCAGAGATTGAATCAGACTGCGCGAAACTATTCCTTCATAAATTGAGCTGATTTGTCCGCCGATAACACTTTCCCGGACAAGATAGGTCAGCATCCAATCCGTGCCGTGAACGGGCAGGTAAGACATCGTTTCGCGAATATCTTTGTAAGTGAACGAAGCGACACCGCCGCGCTTGTTTTTAAAATCTTCGCGCATTGTGTCGAGAGAAGAGCCTTCCTCAAATTGCGCATTCTCCAATGCCGCCAAAAGATTTTTTTCGCCGGCAAGACCGCCGAGCACCGCATTTGTCAGAGATTCGCCGGTGTTCGTGTAGAGGTTGCAAAAAGTTGTATTGTTACCGCCGGATTGAAGAGAAATATTTTCCAGCATTTTATTCATGTCAAATTCGATGAAACATACAACCAAATTCGTGCCGTTGAACGGAAGACGATCAACCGGCATGGCGATGATAACTTTTTTGTCGGTGCTGTCCGGATTTTTTATGGCAATTTCCGGATCGGTTATTTCGCCGTACTTGAACGGGTACTTGTCAATATCGGTGCGCGTTCCCCGCGAAGTGTAAATCAAACCGTTCACGTCAACGAAGGCAAATTTTTCCAAGTTGTAAAATTGTTTCATTCGCGCCTGATAAGCTTGAAGTCGTTCCACACTGCTGAGGTCATCCGGCTCCATTAAACCGATTGCCATGTTCATGTCGCTGACGTAGTCTGCCAAAGTTGCGGCGACAACCTGTTCGCGACGTCCGGTCAATTCGTCCAAATAAATCGAGCTGACTTTTCTGACGGCTGTTTCCGTATCTTGAGTTGCATTTCTTCCCATCCAAAACGTACTCAAGACAAGCAAAAGTGTTACGATTAAGCCTCCGACCGCCGCCATATATCTGATGCCGCGTTTCTGTGTATTCATCGGTTTTTCCTCCGTCAAGTATTGCGTCAAGTTATCCGGGCAATATTCGCCGCGTCGAAAGTTTTTTCCTGCCGAAATGTAAACGTCCGAA
>CAJOFG010000154.1:2668-4182 GCA_905233965.1 uncultured Selenomonadaceae bacterium | reverse complement strand
ATTTCGCAGGAATATCGTACATATTTCAAGAAATTTTGACAAAGTCCGGACGGAAAAATAACCGTTATCGGCGTGCGTTCGTCTTTACCGACACGCCCCGGTCGTCGGGTAAGTGACGAATGTACGGAGGGAACTTTATGAAAAAAATTATCGCGATAAACGGAAGTCCGCGCAGAAACGGAAATACGGCGGAACTTTTGAAACACGCGCTCAAAGGTGCTGAGGAAGTCGGGGCGGAAACCGAACTTGTTCACCTGTACGGATTAAATTTCAAAGGTTGCACAAGTTGCTTTTACTGCAAACTCAAAAGCAAGGAACATGGGACTTGCGCGATGAAAGATGATTTGTCGCCGGTTCTCGAAAAAGTGAAAGCTGCCGACGCTTTGATTTTGGGTTCGCCGATTTACTACATGAATATCACTTCCGGATTGATGGCGTTCATTGAGAGAATTTTTTTCTCGAACTACATTTACAGCGCGGAAATTCCTACCGTCTTTCCGAAAAAATTACCTTGTGCATTTTTTTACACGATGAACATGACGGAAAAACAATTTGAGTATTTCAAAATGCCGGAACGCCTCGCAATGAATGAAGATTTTGCCGGAAGAATTTTTCAAGTCAAACCGAAAATTCTTTGCGCTTACAACACGGTTCAATTTTCGGACTACTCGAAGTATGAATCCTCAATTTTCAACGGCGATGAAAAAATTGCTTATCGCGAAAAAATTTTTCCGCAACTCTGCGAAGAAGCTTTCAATATCGGGAAAAATTTGGTCTCTTAAAAATTTTTTTCTGAAAGGGGAAAATCATGGCGACGGAGAAAAAACGTATCAAAAAAGATGTCGTGATAATCGGTGCCGGCATGACCGGATTGACGGCGGCTCTTTACGCCGGACGAATGAATTTTTCCGTTCTCGTTCTGGAATCCGGAATTATCGGCGGGCAAATTGCCAACGCGACCGGCATTGAAAATTATCCGGGACTGCCGAATGTTTCCGGCAAAGACCTTATCGCGGCGGTTCAGGCTCAAGCGGAAAGTTTCGGCGCGGTGATTGATGAATTTGATATCATTCAAAAAGTAAGTCTGAAAGAAAATCCCAAACTCGTCGAAACGGACTCCTGCATTTACGAAACCGAAGTCGTTATAATCGCGTCCGGTATGGAGCGCAGGAAATTGCCGCTCAAGGAGGAAAAAAAATACGTCGGCAAAGGCGTTCACTACTGCGAACTTTGCGACGGGCATATGTACCGCGACAAAATTATTGCGGTTATGGGCGGTGGAAATGCGGCGGTTGACGCGGCAAACTTTTTGACGAAGTACGCGAAAAAAATTTATCTCATTCACCGTTCGCAACTTCGCGCCGATGAAGTTTCGCGTGAAAAACTTCGGGAGAACGATAAAGTTGAAATTATGTTGGAGACCGAAATAAAATCTCTGCACGGTTCGCCTAAACTTGAGAAAATCGAAATTCTCGACAAGCCGTCCGGAAAAATTCGCGAACTCGATGTCGAAG
>CAJOFG010000154.1:0-2588 GCA_905233965.1 uncultured Selenomonadaceae bacterium | reverse complement strand
GGGCGACGTTCGCGCAAAAGAAGTCCGACAGCTTACGACAGCCGCCTCCGACGGAACCACCGCCGCGATCCTGGCTGAAAAATATATCGCAAACAAGAGAAGGGGGAAAATCGTATGGTAAAAGTTTATTCAATCACAAATTGCCCGTGGTGCGACAAGTTGAAAAAATATTTGAAGTCGAAGGGCGTTGACTACGAAGAACACAACATCGAGACGAATGAGGACGACCTCAAAGAGTGTATCCGTCTCACGAACGACGAAGCGGTTCCGGTCACGACGGCGGACGGAAAAAATTACGTTCTCGGTTTCGACAAAACGAAAATTGATGAGTTGCTCGGCATCTGAATTTAAATTTCGGAAGGAGAATTTTTAATGAGCGTTTATGATTTCACGGCGAAGACAAATTCCGGCGAAGAAAAATCTTTGCGCGATTACGAAGGCAAAGTTTTGATTATCGTCAACACGGCAAGCAAATGCGGATTTACGCCGCAGTATAAAGAGTTGCAGGAACTTTACGACAAGTACAAAGACAAAGGCTTGGAAATTTTGGGTTTCCCCTGCAACCAATTTGCCGGACAAGAGCCCGGAACAAACGACGAAGTCCGACAATTTTGCCGCAGAAATTACGGCGTGAGTTTCCAAATTTTTGAAAAAGGTGACGTTCGCGGAGAAACGGCTCAACCGCTTTTCAAATACCTGACGAAGGAGAAAAAATTTGAAGGGTTCGACAAAAATCATCCTATCGCCGAAAAATTGACCGAAGCGTTGAAAGCAAACTTCCCGGAATATTTGGAAGGCGACGGAATTAAATGGAACTTCACAAAATTCCTCATCGACCGCAAAGGAAATCCGGTTAAGCGTTTCGAGCCGACAACGACCCCGTCGGACATGGCAGCGGACATCGAAAAACTTTTGTAAGTTTAAATTTTTTTTGCGCAAAAATAAAATCGAGTGCCAATTATTTGCCGACTTTTTAAAAGTCGAAAAAAGAGTCGTCGATAAAAAAATCGGCGGCTCTTTTCGCTTTATCGGACAAAAATTTATTTCCAAAAAATGGTGCGATTGGCGCGATTCGAACGCGCGACCTGCTGCTTAGGAGGCAGACGCTCTATCCTGCTGAGCTACAACCGCAACTTGTCGAAGTTTAACACGCCGGAAATTTATTTGCAAGCTTGACATTATTTTTCAGCTTAATTATTATTCTTCGCAAGAAAAAATTATTTTTCGGACGGAGGGTTTACAAATGAAGGTTACCGAAACCGAATTGAAAGGTGTTTACATAATCGAGCCGAAAGTTTTCGGAGATTCGCGCGGCTGGTTCATGGAAAGCTGGTCGAAGAAAAAATTTGAAAATGCCGGATTTAATGTCGATTTCGTTCAAGACAATCAATCTTACTCAAAACAAAAGGGAACTTTGCGCGGACTTCATTACCAACTCAATCCGATGGCGCAACTCAAAGTCGTTCGTTGCACGCGCGGAGCGTTGTTCGATGTCGCCGTCGATATTCGCAAAGATTCTCCGCAGTATGCAAAATGGACGGGCGTTATTTTGTCTGCGGAAAACAAAAAGCAACTTTTAATTCCGCGCGGATTTGCTCACGGATTCATCACTTTGACCGACGACGTGGAAATTCAATATAAGGCGGACAATTATTACGCTCCGGAGTGCGACGGAAATATTTTTTGGAACGATCCGGAAATAGCCGTCGAATGGCCTTTGCCGCCGGCGATTTTGTCCGGCAAAGACGAGAAGGCTCCGACTTTGAAAGAACGCGTCGAACGCGGCGAATTGAATTTTGTTTATCACCAACTGAAAAATCATCCGGAAGATTTTGTAATTTGTTACGACAAACTGACTTACGCCGGAAATCTTGAAACCTTGAAAGATGCGGAGTCGAATCCGAATTACAAATTTATTCACGGCGACATTTCCGACCGCGAAGAAGTTTACAAAATGTTTGAGGAAGAAAAACCGGACGCTGTCATAAATTTTGCGGCGGAAAGTCATGTGGATCGTTCGATTGAGGAGCCGGAACTTTTTTTGCGGACTAACATTTTGGGAACAAGTATTTTGCTTGACGCTTGCAAAAAATTCGGGATAAAAAGGTTTCACCAAGTTTCGACCGACGAAGTTTACGGAGATTTGCCGCTTGACCGCCCGGATTTATTTTTCACCGAAAAAACAAATTTGCACACGTCAAGTCCCTACTCGGCAAGTAAAGCGTCGGCTGATTTGCTCGTTCAAGCTTACGGGAGGACTTATCAAATTCCGGTGACAATTTCCCGTTGCTCGAACAATTACGGACCTTATCATTTCCCGGAAAAACTTATTCCGCTGATGATTATCAACGCGTTGAACGGAAAAAAATTGCCGGTGTACGGTGAAGGTGCAAACATTCGAGATTGGCTTTACGTTGAGGATCATTGTTCGGCGATCGATTTAATTTTGCGCAAGGGCAAAGTCGGCGAAGTTTACAACATCGGCGGACACAATGAGCGCACGAATTTGGAAGTCGTCAAGACGATTTTAAAAATTCTCGGCAGGAGCGAAGATTTGATAGAGTTCGTCACCGACCGGAAAGGACACG
>CAJOFG010000153.1 GCA_905233965.1 uncultured Selenomonadaceae bacterium | reverse complement strand
GCAACTTGAAAAGCAATACACCAAGCAGGAAATTTTGGAACTGTATCTGAATCAAATTTATTTCGGTCAGGGTGCTTACGGAGTCCAGGCGGCGGCGAAAACTTATTTCGGAAAGAACGTCGAAGATTTAAATTTGTCTGAGTGCGCGCTCCTTGCCGGTATTCCCAAGAGTCCGAATTATTATTCGCCGTTCAACAATCTTCAGGCGGCGAAGGAAAGACGGAATACCGTTATCGAACAAATGGAAAAATATCATTATATTCGTCCGTCGGAAGCGGCTGAGGCGAAGGCGGCCGATTTGGTTTTGGCGGCTCCGAATCGTCCGGAAGAACAACATGACGCACTGTATTTTATAAATTACGTCACGCAAATTTTGATTGAAAAATACGGCGCGGACGCGGTTTATAAAGAAGGCTTGAAAATTTACACGACGATTGACATGGACATTCAGCGCATGGCTGAACAGGCACTCGTTGACAATTTGCCGGTCTACGGGACGGACGCAAACGGAGTTCAGCAACCGCAAGGCGCACTCGTCGCGATAGATCCGAAAACCGGATATATAAAGGCGATGGTCGGCGGGCGCGGGACTGACCAATTTAACCGCGCAGTCATGGCGGAACGTCAGCCCGGTTCCGCGTTTAAACCTTTCGTCTTTGTCGCCGCGCTGGAAAATAATTTCACGCCCTACACCATGATTGAGGACAGCCCGATAACGATTAACGGCTGGTCTCCGCAAAACGACAGCGGACGTTTCAGCGGAAGTGTTTCGCTCCGAACGGTTGCAACTTTTTCAATGAACGTGCCGACAGTTAAAATCGCAAAACAAATCGGCGTGGACAAGGCGATTTATTACGCGCAGGAAATGGGGATTTCAACCTTCGTTCTTGACGGAGATCCGAACGACAAAAACCTTGCGACTTCTCTCGGCGGACTTACTCACGGGGTAACGCCGCTTGAATTGACTTCCGCTTACTGCACTTTCGCGAACAACGGACTTCATGTCCCGCACATCGCTATAACGAAAGTTTTGGACAGGAACGGAAAAGTTTTGGAGGAGGCGAATCCGGAAGGAAAGGTCGTTATCAGCGCGGAGAGTGCGGCGAATTTGACAAGTATGCTTGAGGACGTAATAACTCGCGGCACCGGCAAACGTGCGAATATCGGCAGACCGGCGGCGGGAAAAACCGGAACGACTTCAAACTACAAAGACGCATGGTTCGTCGGCTACACTCCGGATTTGGTTGCCGGCGTTTGGGTAGGCAACGATGACAATTCAAATTTGGACGGCATTATGGGCGGACAAACTCCGGCGGCGATATGGAGTGCTTTCATGAAAGCCGCACTTGCAAATACTCCGGCGCATGACTTCAGCGACCTTGTCGTTTATCAACGGCGAACCGCTCCGGCAGTAACCGAAGTACCGGAAGATAACGGAGGAAACAAACGCACCGATAAAAAGCAGAATAAAAATGCACAACCCGCCGATACCGGACAATCGCAAAACGGCAGACAGAATCGGAATACTCAACGACAAGATACAACCGCGACACCTCAGCAACCTTCCCGCCGCGAACCCGAACCCGCACGCGAACCGGAACCGGCTCCGCGAGTCGAAACTCCTTCGCGGGGCGGCGACGATGCACCGGCTCCGGGCGGAGGACTTTCAAAAGGCAGAAACTGATTTTCGTCGGAGGTAATTTGTCATGCCGAAAAAAATTTTTACCGCCGTTATTTTAACCGTGACTTTGCTTTTCGCGTCGAACGTTTCATACGCCGACGCGGACGACGAACCGATTTTCATTGATCCGAGTTCCGTGTGGTATCAGCCGGAAAAAAATGTTTTCGGTGCGTCGGTCACTCTCGATGCGGAAAAATATTTTTCGATAACATACAGAATTTTTCCGCGCACCGATTCCGGGTGGGATATTCACCAAATGATTAACAACGACGGGCAATGGGTTCACATCGGCATTAAAGGGACGGGCAGACACGATTACTCCTTCCAAAACAAAACGCAGGCAAGATTGTTCGTCATGGTGTCCGGCGCGGCGGCTCGACTTTTGGGGCGCGACAGTGTATTTAATTAACCGAATAAAATTTTGTAAACCGGGAGAACGCGAAATTTAATTTCCGTACCCGGTTTATATTTTTCGTAAAGCTTAAATTCTTCGCCGTTGAAAGTTATGCAAAGTTGCGTACCCGTTCCGGTGCGAAGACTCAAATTTTTTATTCGCCGATTCATTTTGTCAATGACGAAAAAATTTCCTTCCCGGCGAAATTCTCCGTCCGTTTCCGAAAAAGGAAGTCCCACCCCGTGCGATTGATATTTCGTCCGGAGCAAAATAAAATCTTCGCCGTCCGATTCCAACTCTTCGACTACCGGCGTTTTCTGCACCGAATGAATAAAATTTATCGTCAGCGAAATTTTTTGTCCCGCGTCCGCCGAAGTTATTATTTCCGATTTTCCTTCAACTTCCGCGATGACGCAAATTTTTTTTTCGCTCAACGTGAGGAGCAAAAAAAATATCGTCGCGCCGATTAAAAAAAATGCCGGCTTACTTTCGTAAAACTTTTTCAAAATAATTTCTCTCCGCGTCAAAAAAAAATCCCCGCGTCGGGGAATGATAAATTTATTGCCGAAAAAATTTTTTTATTGCAAAAGACTGAGTACCGCGCTTGAATTTTGATTCGCCTGTGCCAGCATGGACTGCGCCGCTTGGAGCAAAACATTGTTCTTGGTGTACGCGGTCATTTCTTTTGCCATGTCCGCGTCGCGAATTACACTTTCGGCGGCTTGGAGATTTTCGCTTGCCGTCGTCAAATTGCTTGAAGTGTATTCCAGGCGTTGGAGCATTGCGCCGATGTCGGTTTGCTGATTCAAAACGCGGGTAACTATTCTGTCAAGTTTTGTAATTGATTCAACCGCTTTGTCACGCGTCACGACACTCAAATTATTTCCGTCGGTATCAACAAGACCGAGAGCCTTTGAACGCATATCGAAAAATCCGATGTTGGTGGATTGATTCGCGCCCGCGCCGACGTGAATATGAATTTTCTTGTCGACCATTGTCAAAGTGTCGTAAGTGTAAGCGTCGCCGCCGGTTGAAATTGCGGTGGTGTATCCGTCCGGCCAGATGACTTTCAAGCCGTCGTAAGTCGTCGATTCTTCCGTCGGCAAAGTCCATTGATCCGTCGTCGTCGATTCCGGGACAATGTCCGTTTTATTTTTCGGAGTACTTCCTCCCGCGTCGAAGCCGGTGATTGCGCCGGTATCCTGGTCTTCAATG
>CAJOFG010000152.1 GCA_905233965.1 uncultured Selenomonadaceae bacterium | reverse complement strand
GTTTACGTTGAATGCACCGATTGCAAATCCGCCCTCATGAGCCTTTTTAAACATTTCTTTTGTTCCGACCAATGGCATTTGCATTACCTCCCAAAAAAAAATTAAAAAATCCTACGGAGCTTGCGCCCCCTTCAAAGTGCATTCATTTTAGCACATTTGCCGGGAAAGTTGCAATATCAGATTTAAAATTTTTTGAAAATTTTCTATAGAGGAATGAAAACGCAAAATAAATTCTTTCCGTTCGTTACGCAATTTGTTATAATTCGATTTGCGAAGAGTCGGAAGGCTTGTCGGTTTCCTCTCAAATTTTTTTGAGAGGGGGTGTTGCATATGACGAAGTTTGAGATTATCTCTCTCGTCTTGCAAGCCGTTTCTACGGCAGCAACCCTTTACGTCGCGATTTTCCGCTGATGTAAAAAACCGCCCTGACGGCGGTTTCACTTCCATTATTTACTGATGAGAGGAAGCCGACGTTGCGAGAGCCGACCGTCTCTTTGCTTTTTTATTTCGATTGAATTATAATCCGGTGAAAATTTTTCGTCAACAACTTTAAAAAAATTCGATTGCCTGTTATAATCCGGTTTGCGAAGAGTCGGAAGGCTTGTCGGTTTCCTCTCAAATTTTTTTTGAGAGGGGGTGTTGCATATGACGAAGTTTGAGATTATCTCCATCGTCTTGCAAGCCGTTTCTGCGGCAGCAACCCTTTACGTCGCGATTTTCCGCTGATGTAAAAACCGCCCTGACGGCGGTTTCTAAACCTGTCATATCAGAGAGGAAGCCGACGTTGCGAAAGCCGACCGTCTCTTTGCTTTTTTATTTCAGTTGAATTATAATCCGGCAAATATTTTTCGTCAATGACTTTTACAACGGCGACAATTTGATTTTTGGCGCACTTGCAATTTTCTTTACACTGCCGGGCAAAAGTTGTAAAATTTCGCACCGGAAACCAAAGATTTTTTTCGGAAGGTGATTAAGTGGAAAAACCTCTTGTCGGAGGACAGGCCGTCATCGAAGGAGTTATGATGCGCGGATTCGGAAAAGTTGCGACTGCCGTCAGAAAACCGGACGGAGAAATTGACGTGCAGCTCAAACCGGTAAATTCAATCACGGACAAATATCCGATTTTGAAACTTCCTTTCTTGCGCGGCTCGGTGACTTTGTTTGAAAGTTTGATTTTGGGAATACGCGCATTATCTTTTTCCGCGCAGACCGCCGGCGAAGAAGATGAACAACTCAGCGATAAAGAAATGGCGGGAACAATTTTTTTCGCTCTGATTCTGGCGGCAGTCCTCTTCATCGCGATACCGACTTTTGCCGCGAAATTTTTAAAAACCTTGACGGCAGACCCGTTCGTTTTGAACATCGTCGAAGGTTTTGTGCGTATGGCAATTTTTTTCGCGTACATTTTTGCAATTTCGCGAATGGAAGACATTCAACGAGTTTTTCAATATCACGGCGCGGAACACAAAACAATTTTTGGCTACGAGGCGGACTTGCCGCTGACTGTCGAGAACGTGAAAAAATTTCCGCGACTTCATCCGCGTTGCGGCACGGCATTTTTGTTAATCGTCATGATAGTCAGCATTTTTGTTTTCGCGTTTCTCGGTTGGCCTGACCTTTGGCTCAGAATTTTATCCCGAATACTTTTGTTGCCGGTCGTCGCGGGAATTGCTTACGAAGTGATTCGGTTTTCGGCGCGTTCAAAAAATTCAATCGTCCGCGCCGCAATAATGCCGGGCTTGTGGTTGCAGTACCTGACGACACGCGAACCGGACGACTCCATGATTGAAGTTGCGATAGCGTCGTTGAACGCGGTGGAAGGAAAATAATTTTGGCTGTCGGAATTATCGCGGAGTACAATCCTTTTCACGCGGGACACGCTTACCAAATTTCGGAAGTGCGAAAAATTTTTCCCGGCGCGGAAATTGTCGCTGTGATGAGCGGAAGTTTCACGCAAAGAGGAGAGCCGGCAATTTTGGACAAAATGACGCGGGCGCGACTTGCCATCGAGGGCGGTTGCGATTTGGTTTTGGAATTGCCTTTCGTGTCGGTCGTGCGAAGTGCCCAAGATTTTGCACGGGGCGGCGTTCGACTTTTGCACCGGCTCGGCGTTGTCGATTCGCTTGCTTTCGGCGCGGAATTTCCCGACGTTGAAAAAATAAAATCGGCGGCAAAAATACTTGACGAAAAAATTTTTTCCGCGAAAATAAAATCGGAAATGTCCGGCGGAATTTCATACGCGGCGGCAGTCACAAAAATTTTGTCACGAAGTTTGAACGTCGAAGAAAAATTTTTGCGTCAACCGAACACGATTTTGGCAATTGAATATTTGCGCGCCCTGCCGGAAGTCATGCAACCGATTTTAATTCAACGTGTCGGGGCGGGTCACTTGAATTTAAACTTGTCGGAAAAATTTTCAGGCGCGGCGGCAATTCGCGAAGAAGTTTACAAACCTTTACCGGATTGGAAAAAAATTTCCGCGTCGGTCGGTGAAAAAGTTCTCGACGAATTGATGAGGGAAAAAAATTCCGGACCGGTTCGCGAAGAATTTTTATTCCGTCCGATTTTGGCGAAACTGTTCACAACGACGCCGGACGACTTGCGAAAAATTTACGGTATGCGCGAAGGCTTGGAATTTCGTTTAATCAAGTCGGCGAAGTCGGCAAAAACTTTCGACGAATTTATTTCCGGCATCGTCGGTCGCCGTTATCATGAAGGGCGCGTCAAAAGGTTGTTGCTCCGATTTTTGCTTGACTTGACGGAGGAAAAAATTTCCGAAATAAATTCTGCCGATTACGTCCGGGTTTTGGCGTTCAACGAGCGCGGAAAAAATTTGTTGAAAAAAATTCGCGACAATTCCGATTTGCCGATTGTAACGAAAGTTACGCAACATTTGACCGGGCGCGACTTTGAGAGGAAAAATTTTTCCGACGCATACAAAAAAAATCTCGCCCTCGACTGTGTTGCATCAAACTTGCGCGGAATTTTGTTTGACGTTCCGAAAAAGCCGGGACAAGATTTTTTAAATTCACCATGTTTTATCAAAGGAGTTGCAGGAAGATGAAGGAAGGTATTTTGGTTTGGTACGAAGATTCCATCGCCGTGAAATATTTTGATCGCGGCGAATTGATCTACAAAGTTCCGGAAGTCGGGCAAACCGTTCGGATGTTCCAAAACGGTGTGTGGCACGAAGTAAAAATTCGTTCGACGACGGAAGAGCCGTACATTGAGGACTGGTATTACGGAAACTGTCAAAAAATTTGGGAGGGATTTTTATGACACCTTTGCGCCGCGAAGCTTTTCAACTTTTGGAGTCGCTGCCGGAAGAAAATCTTTTTTCCGTAATTCAATATTTGCAAGCGGAAAAAATAAATCGACTTTCGAGAGAGCAAAGACTTGCGGAAAAGAAAGCGGCACTCGATGAAATTCTTCAACTCCGCAAGTCGATACCCGACCTTGACGAAAAAAAAGAGTTGGACGAATATTACCGGGAGAAATTCGGTTATGAAAATCTTGGTTGACACGAACGTTTTGATTGACGTTATCGCGGGGCGTGAACCGTTCTTTGACGATTCGCTGAAAATTTTCGAGTTTTGCCGCCGTGAAATTGTCGAAGGTGCGATTGCCGCAAATTCCGTCGTCAATATCACTTACATACTCCGCAAACAATTTACACTTGACGAGTTGCGGAAAGTTCTTTTGAACCTCCGGAAAATTTTTAAAATCGAGTCCGTAGACGACGAAAAATTGGTTGCCGCGCTGAACGACAAAAATTTTTCGGATTTTGAAGATTGTTTGCAAACCCGGTGTGCGATAAATTTTCATGCCGACTATATAGTTACCCGCAACGTCAAAGATTTTGTCGCGAGTGAAATTCCCGCCGTGACACCCGCAGAGTTCCGGGAAATTTTGGAGGAAGAAAAATTTTTGCCGACCGATTAAGCACCGCGTTTGGTTTTGCGGTTGCAGAGTTTGACGACGATTTTTTCCAAAACTTCCGCACCCGCCAATCCGAATTTTAATTTATAATCCGCGTCGGCAAGTTCCAAAAAAATTTCTTCCAAAAGTTTCGTGTCGTAACCTTCCGCAGTTGCTCCGAGTTTTTGCGCTATGTACGGATTCATTTCCAGCGGTTCGGCGAGTGCGCGACCTCTTACGCCGCGCTTGATGAAAAATTTTGCCCGGAGCAGTTGCCGGACGTGTCTTACCAATAAAGCCGTCATTAAAGGAAAATTCTTCGCGTCGCGAAGTTGTGTCCGCAGAACGTAGACGGCTTTTTTTAATTTCCGTGCGTCGATTGCGTCGGTGAGCGCGAAGTTTGAAACTTCCGGCGGTTCGGTCATTCCGCGTTGCAAGTCGGCGACGGTGATTTCTTTTCCCGGCACGATTAAGGAAATTTTTTCAAGTTCGTTGTCCAAGTAGAGCAGGGAA
This sequence comes from uncultured Selenomonadaceae bacterium, assembly GCA_905233965.1. GTDB lineage: Bacteria > Bacillota > Negativicutes > Selenomonadales > Selenomonadaceae > Quinella. Next base: position 1,035 of record CAJOFG010000152.1, on the reverse strand, counting down.
ATTTCCGGCAACATTGCAATTCGTTCCGAAAAATATTTTCGCGCCTCACCGTACATGACTTTTCCGAGCGATTTTAATTTTTCGTTGAGCCATTCGTCGATTTGCCGGGCGCGAATTGAATCGGCTTCGAGTACCGCGCCGACTTTCGCGATGAGTTTGTAAAGTTTGCGCCGCTTGTCTGCCGGTTTCGTCGTCGTGAAGATGACGAAATTTGTTTCCTGCATATTCGACAAAATTTTTTCCAACCGCTCCGAATTTACTTCCTTGCCAAAGAACGGAGCATTTTTTATTACGGCGACGTTGCGCGGTGAAAATAACGGTGCGCTGTCGATAACACCGGCAATTTCGGCAACCGAAATTTTTTCGCCGCAGTCAAGCACAACGACTTCCGATTTGTCCGCGCCGAGTTTCGACAAAATTTTTTCGCGTGCCTTGTCGATGTAAAAAGTTTCTTCGCCGCTCAAAAGGTAAACGTGTTTTAATTCGTTTTCAAGCGAATTCATAAAATCTTTGAACTTCAAAATTTTTTCACTCCTCCGGAATGTTGCGGTCGATTTTTTTTTATGATACCATAATTTCGATATGCCGGTGGTTTTTTATGCAGGGAGATTTTAAAAATGATAGATAATGACCGAATGAAGAAAATGACGGACGATATTATCGACTTCGTCAAAACACATAAACCGATTTATTTTTTCTACAACGACGTCACCAAAATTGCTCCGGACGTTTTCGCTCTGTTCAAAATTTTGAATGTAAATTTGAAAGCGGTACTGACAAGGAATCCGAACGAGAAAGAACTTGCCGGACATCAATGCAGACTCCTTGCTTCCGTCGCACCAAAATTTAACACAAAGACCGGCGTAATAATTTTGTCGGAAAAATCTGTACAGCAACCCGATCATATAATGATTTGCAATGTGCAGGGAAAAAATTGTCAAGCTCCCGCTTTTGCAATTACAAACAAAGAAGCAATGATCATGTACGACAGAATTACCGTTATGAATATGCTCAAACAATATTCCAAAGACGGAT
>CAJOFG010000151.1 GCA_905233965.1 uncultured Selenomonadaceae bacterium | reverse complement strand
TTTTTCCCGTCGCTCCGGAATGTTCGACGCGATCGAGAACGTATTTCATTCGGTAATCGACGGGCGAAACGGAATTTTTAATCAGCGTGTCGAATTTTTCTTTCCCGTGCTTGCGAATAAATTCGTCGGGGTCTTTTCCGTCCGGCACTTTGATTATCGAAACTTCCGCGCCTTCATTCGTCACTATCGGCAATGCTCTGACGGTTGCGCGTTGTCCGGCTTCGTCGCTGTCGTAGCAGAAAATTATTCGCCGTGCGTACCGCGTCAAAAGTTTTGCGTGATCCGCCGTGAAAGCCGTCCCCAAAGTCGCCGCGACATTTTCGATACCTGCCGCCGCCAACGCAATCGCGTCCATGTAGCCTTCGACGATAACCGCAAAACCGGAGGAAGAAATTTTTCCGTGCGCCCTGTCCAATCCGAAAAGAATTTTCCGCTTGTTGAAAATCAAAGTCTCCGGCGTGTTGAGATACTTGGGAGATTTATTTTCGGCATCTTCTTTCAAAATCCTTCCGCCGAACGCGACGACGTGTCCGAAAATATCCGTGACGGGAATCATAATCCTTCCGCGAAATCTGTCGTAAATTCCGTTTTCCCTTTTGCGCGGCGCGGCAAGTCCCGCCGCAATAATTTTTTCGTTTGAAAATCCCGATTTCGACAAATTTGTTGAAAGAGAATCCCACGAATCCGGAGCAAATCCGAGTTGAAACTTTTCTATCGTGCTGTCAGTAATTCCACGTGAATGAAGATATTTCCTGCCGACTTCGCCCAAATTTGATTTTATCAGCAGGTCGTGATAAAAATTTCGGGCGGCATCGTTAATTTTGAACAGAATTTTTTTTTCGCGATCGCTTTCAATTTCTTCGTGCGATTTTTTTTCGGAAGGAAGAGGAATACCCAATCTTTCCGCTTGAAGTTTCACCGCCTCGAAGTAGGAAATATTTTCGATAAGCGAAACGAATTTGAAAACGTCTCCGCCGGCATGACAACCGAAACAATAAAAAAAACCTTTCTCCGGCGCAACGGTGAATGACGCGGTTTTTTCCCCGTGAAACGGACAGCACGCCCAATATCTTCCGCCTTTCAAATTCAGTTGCACATATCTTGAAACGACGGAATAAATATCCGAACGCTCGCGAACCCGGCTTACAAATTCGTCAAAGTCAGCGTTATCCAATTATTTCAGCCTCCGAATGATATATTCCCTGCCGGCGCGAAATTTCCTTTTTTCTTCCGGAACAATCTTTGCCGACACGCTCCAAAACTTTTACACGAGTTGCAGTTTTAAAATTGTCCCGTTACACAAAAAAATTTGATAAATATTCCGGAATGTTTTAAAATTCGTCTCCGGAAAAATAAATCCGCATAAAAATTTTTTTTGCGGACAAATCGAAAGGGAGAATAATGATTGTCTCGTAAGAATAAATTGACCGTCGCACTCCTGACAACTTTTTTCTGCACGCTCAATTCTCCGGTGACCGACGCGGAAAGTTTGACGATAGATTTTGCCGGCGCGGTAAATCTTGCGCTGAAAAATAATCGTGCGATAGAACAATCCGCAGAGGACAGAGAAGCGGCACGTTGGAATTTGTCTGCGGCGCGAAGAAATTTCGGATTAAGATTGAGTTGGAATTTCAGCGAAAATGCAATCGGCGGCAGATATTACAACGAGTATCGCGCAACTCACTACGCACTTAATGCGATGACTCCGGAAAGGCGCAGCGCAACTTTGCAGAACAACAACGCGACGATGCAAAATTTCCCGGCGTATATGTACGAAAATTCAAACTCGCTGCATTTATCTTTTCCTCTCTACAGCGGCGGCAGGTTGGAAGGACAAAAACGTGCGGCGGGTTACGGATTAAATTCCGCCGATTTGGTTTTGGAAAATTCCAAGCAACAAGTCAAATGGCAGGTCGCGCAAGCTTACTACCAAATTCTCCGGTACAAAGATTTGATAAATGTTCGGCTGGAGGAAACGGCGAACCTCAACGAACATTTGCGAACCGTTCAAATTCAGTATCAGGTCGGCACGGTTGCCATGTCCGACGTACTTGCGACGAACGTACAAATCGCAAACAGTCAACAGGCGTTGAACACGGCACGCGGCGATTACGAAAATGCGCTGACCACTTTAAAAAATATTATCGGTCTGCCGCCGGATACTCAACTTGTAACCGAAGAAAATTTGGAGTATGAAACTTACGAAGAGGAAGAGCCGGATTGCCTGGAATACGCTTTGCAACATCGACCGGACGGGATTGCCGCAGTCTATGCCGTCAAGCGAGCAGAAGCGTCCGTGAGTTATGCCAAGTCAGGTTCGCGTCCGAATGTTTCCGCAGTCATGCAGGGATCAATGTTCGGCGAAGGACTTTTCCAAGCGAATCATTCATCGGGTCAGGAAAGATGGTCGGCAGGTGTTCAAATGGATTGGAACATTTTCGACAATCACATCACCTCCGCACAAGTTCAACAGGCAAAAGCCGAGCAGAGAAAAGCAGAGTCACAAGCAAGACAGCAAATCGAAACGATAAGAACGGAAGTTCATCAAGCCTACACAAATTTGAGAACAGCCGAGCAAAATATAAAAATTACATCGTCTGCAGTTCAACAGGCGGAGCAACAATATTTTATCGCCAAGACGCGCTACGAGGAAGGCGTTGACACAAACCTGGTCGTCATGGACGCGCAGGACAAATTGACGCAGGCGCAAACAAATTATTATTCCGCTCTTTATTCGTACAACACGGCAAGGGCGCAACTTGAAAAAGCGATGGGCGTTCCGATAGGAATTGACGCGGCGATTTATGCCGACGCGACAGAAAGCGGAATGAAAGAGCCTGAAGCTTTGAAAGAGTCCGCCGTCACCGATTTGGAAATTTTGGACGAGCGCGGAAAAGTAAGACGGCGCACCGACGAAGATATAAGACCGATAGCCGAATTTTCCGGCGACGCGGAAAAAATTTTGTCGGAGCCGTTCGAGTCGGAAGAGGATTGAAATGAAAAGATATTACGCGGTGGGGCTGACAGTCATTTTACTCATGGCGGTTGCCCTCATAGGTTACGGAATTTATTTGAACCGGAGCGACGAAAATCAAATTGCAAAACGTATGTCGGAGCGAACGATACCTTTGCAGGGCGAAAAAGCGAAAGTAAGAAGTTTGCAACCGGTTTTCGCTTTGGACACGGTAAATTTGACGGCGGCGGAAATGTCCGACGCGGTCGCTTTGATTGACGGGCGAATAGAATCGGCTTTCGTCGAAAAAAATTCCGGCGTTCGCAGAGGACAAGTTTTATTCGACTTGGTGAATGAAGAAATTCCTTCAAAAATTCAACAGGCGGAAAGCTCCGTTGCCGCCGCAGAGGCGAGATTACTTCAGGCGAAAAATTCTTTTGCACGT
>CAJOFG010000150.1:3464-5131 GCA_905233965.1 uncultured Selenomonadaceae bacterium | reverse complement strand
GGCACTATTTCGACCGTCGCGGAAAAAACCGCTTTCGGTCTGGTTAAAAAATTTTACGACTACCTCGAAATTCAGCCGATTCATAACAATGATTTTCTCGTCCGGTCGAAAGATTTTCCGAACATTCAAAGCGACGAAGATTTGATAAAAATAAATTTGCGCGTCGCGGAGTTGGCAAAAAAATTGTGCAAGCCTTTAATCGCGACTTGCGATGCTCACTTTTTAAATCCGGGCGATTCGATTTACCGGGCAATTCTGATGCACGGAAAAGGATTCACCGACGCGGAACTTCAGCCGCCGATTTATTTGCGAACGACGGAAGAAATGCTCAAAGAGTTTGAATACCTCGACGAAAAGACCGCTTATGATGCAGTCGTAACGAACCCGAATAAAATTGCGGAGTCGGTCGAAATTTTGAAGCCGATTCCGGACGGATTGTATTCACCGACGATTCCCGGCGCGGACGAAGAAATTCGCGAAACGTCATACAAAAGAGCGCGGACTTGGTACGGAAAAAATTTGCCGAAGATTGTTGAGGACAGATTGGAGCAGGAATTAAAACCGATAATCGCTCACGGATTTTCAAGCTTGTATTTGATTGCTCAGCGTCTTGTGAAAAAATCGAACGCCGACGGTTACCTTGTCGGCTCACGCGGTTCGGTCGGCTCGTCTTTCGTCGCGACGATGTTGGGGATAACGGAAGTAAATCCTCTGCCGCCGCATTGGCGTTGTCCGAAATGTCAATACAGCAAATTTATCACGGACGGTTCAGCCGGTTGCGGTTACGATTTGGAAAGTAAAATTTGTCCGGTCTGCGGTCACCCGTTGACGAAGGACGGACACGATATACCTTTTGCCGTTTTTCTCGGATTCGACGGCGACAAAGTCCCGGATATTGATTTGAATTTTTCCGGCGAATATCAATCGACGGCGCACAAGTACACGGAAATTCTTTTCGGCAAGCACAATGTTTATCGCGCCGGCACTATTTCGACCGTCGCGGAAAAAACCGCTTTCGGTCTGGTTAAAAAATTTTACGAAGAAAAAAATATTACAAAGCACGGCTCATTTATCGCAAAGACTGCCGCCGGCGTTCAAGGTGTCAAGCGAACGACCGGACAGCACCCGGCCGGAATTATGGTTGTCCCCCGCGATATGGACATTCACTATTTCACGCCGTTGCAATATCCCGCCGACGATAAAACTTCAAAGACAATCACTACTCACTTCGATTATCATTCAATCAGCGAAAGGCTCGTCAAGTTGGATATTCTCGGACACGATGATCCGACGGTGATAAAAATGTTGGAGAACATCACGCACCTTGACCCGCAAAATATTCCTCTCGACGACAAACCGACATTAAGTCTTTTTTCCTCGACGGATGCAATAGGCGTTACTCCGGAGCAAATCGGGACGAAGTCCGGGACGTTCGGGATTCCGGAATTTCGCACAAGTTTTACGCGAATGATGATTGACGACACTCACCCGGATTGTTTCAGCGACTTGGTGAGAATTTCCGGATTTTCTCACGGTACGGACGTTTGGCTCGGTAACGCTCAAGATTTGATTCGGCAAAAAATTTGCACGCTGAAAAATGCAATTTCCGCCCGCGACGATATTATGATGTATCTGATTCATCACGGCGTTGACGCGCTGAAGTCGTT
>CAJOFG010000150.1:0-3414 GCA_905233965.1 uncultured Selenomonadaceae bacterium | reverse complement strand
ATCGACTCTTGCCAAAAAATAAAATATCTTTTCCCCCGCGCCCATGCCACCGCCTACGTCATGATGGCTTATCGAATTGCCTACTGCAAAGTTCATTATCCGATTGCATATTACGCGGCGTATTTTTCGATTCGTGCGGACGAGTTCGACGCAAACGAAATTGTTAAGGGAAAAAAATATGTTCGTGAGCAAATCGAACGGCTGGAAAATTTATCGCACGAAAGAAAATTGGATCCGAAAGAATCCGGAACGCTTGCGGTTTTGCAGTCGGTTCATGAAATGTTTTTGCGCGGCATCGGGGTTGAACACGTCGATTTATACAAGTCGGACGAGAAAAAATTTATCGTGCTGAAAAATACTTTGTTACCTCCGCTTGCGTCGTTGAACGGAGTCGGAGAAACCGCCGCCGCCGGAATTGTCGAGGCGCGGAAAGCCGGAAAATTTACTTCGATTGACGATTTGCGGAGTCGTTCCGGAATAAACAAAACGAGTATCGCCGCGCTGAAAGAACACGGTTGCTTGGACGGCATGGACGAAACGAACCAGTTAAACCTTTTCGGCTGATTGATGTTGCGAATGAAAAAATTTTCAATTTTTTAAGTAATGTTACTTTCTTTGTGCCGACAAAGAAAGTAACCAAAGAAAGCTCGTTCGCTGATGCAACATCACGTTGCATACGCGAACTGCCGCTCGTCCGTGAGCGGCGGGAGTTACCTCCGCTTATTTTGAAATTCGTTTCATTTTCGGACAAGTTGCGGCAAAATTTGCAAAAAAAATTCGGAAGTGTTATACTCTTGCGGAAAGTTCGACTTAAAAAAATTTTTTTGGAGGATGATTCAATGGCCAAAGCTGCAAATGTTTTTGTCTTTTTTAACTGCGACGGAGACAAAAACGAATCTTCAATGAATATCTTTTACAACAACACGATTTACAAAGACACCAAAACTTCCCGCAAAGTTCTTTTGAAAAAAGTCATGGAAGAGCTTGAGGCGAAACGTGTACAAATTTCCGAAGAGAATCTCAAACAAGTTGAAACCTTGATAACCGAAGGCAACCCGACGGAAGCAAGCAACTTCATTCAATTCGGCGCAATAAAATCGTTCGAGTGCTTTTAACCGGCAGTGAGTCGCAATGGCAGACGAAAAGAAAATCGCGCTTTTCATCGACGCGGATAATATTTCCGCAAAGTACGGAAAGCTGATTATGGAAACTCTTCAAAGTCGCGGCGAAATTTTCATTCGCCGAATTTACGGTAATTGGGAAAAAAATTTTCTGCACAAATGGAACGACTGCATACTTCGTTACGGGTTGCTTGCCGTTCAACAAATGGACTTCACTGCGGGAAAAAATGCAACCGATATGTCGCTGGCGATAGATGCAATGGACGTGCTTTATCAAAAACAGGCGACGGTTTTTGCGATCGTCACCGGCGACAGCGATTTTACTCCTCTTGCCGTAAGGCTCAGAGAACGCGGCGTTTATGTCATCAGCTTGGGTATCGGTCAAACGTCCGCCTCATTGCGCAGTGCGTGCAACGAATTTATCGACCTTGACGCACTCATGGCAGATGACATTCGCGCCGATGAAGTTCAAGACTCTCAAGAAAATATCGAGATTGAGAAAAATCAAATTGCCGAAACGAAAAAAACGGAACCCGATGCGCCGGTAAAATCCGATGCAAAAAGTTCCGTGCCGACTCAAAAAAAATCGGCGGCAAAAAAAATTTCACCCGGAAAGCCGGCTAAAGACAAAAACCGGCGAAAAGTTTCAAACGACGAGAGCAAAAAAAATTCGGGCGATAACATTAAAGTCGAACTTGCTCCCGAAACTCCCGCTCCGACAGCAAAAATTATTTCCGGCTCCGCAAAGAAAATGACTTTAAGCGAAAGGTTCATCAAATGCGGACAAAACGGAATGAGGAAACCGAAAAAAAAGTTGCAACAAATTCATGACGCGTTGCGCGAATCCGCCGAAGTCCACGCGGACGAAAAAGGTTTCTCCCCGTTGAATTGTGCCGGACACGATTTGAAACAAAAAAATCTGGGGTTCGGAATTAAAGATTTCGGCTACACTCTTCTTCACGAATTTATAAGCGATTTCCCGGAATTGTACGAGCTTGTCAGGACTAAAAGTCGCAGTTTCCGCTATCGTTGTCGCTGACAATCTTGAGTAAATCGAATAAACCGGAGTTGTTCGGAAAAAAATTTTTTTTCGTCGGCTCCTGTTTTATTTTGCGCAAAAAAATTCCCCGCAGAATTTTTTTTTCTTCGGGGAACAATTTTTTTATTCGTTAAAAATTTTTTTGCGTTGAGGGTTTTTAATCAGGTTTATCGAAAAATTATTCTTCGCCGCCGGTCAAGATTTTTGAAATCGAACGGAAAGCGACATCATTACTTTTTCCTTTAATCGTGAGTACCAAACTTTTTTCCGGCACAAGACCGACGGAGACGAGGGACAAAATACTTTTGTTCGTTCCGGCTTTTTTTCCGGACGCAATTTCAACCGTGCAACCGGTTTCTTCCGCAACTTTCACAATCGCCGCACATTCACGAAATCCGATCGTGTTTTTCGCGACGAGAATAAAAGAAACAACATCGGAGCGAAGTTTCGCGCCGGTATTTTTTTCCGGCAATTCTTCGCGCAATTTTATATTACGACTTTTATTCTTTATCATTCTGTAAGCAAATTTCATTTTAAACAACTCCTTCAAAAAACATTATCGTGCTTGAATTCTGTTTCGATGACAATGCTTTTGTCGCTTTCCCTGTCGACGCTCCGGATTTTATCACCGGTTGACAAAACCGGCAACGGGCAATTATTATTGTTTCCGGGAAAATTTATTCGTATTTGTTCCGAATTTGCCGGAAATTTTTCAGATTCGGTTTTTTTTCCGGTCATGAAGGAATTTTTGCAAGTCGGGCGAATATTGTATCGAATAATATCTTTTTTTGTGCAATGACAGGCGCGAGCAAAAGGGGTGACGCGGATGATTCGTGTATTGATTGCCGATGATTCGGCTTTCATGCGAAAAGTCCTGTCTGATATGTTCGGCAGACAGAGTGATTTCCAAGTTGCCGGCACGGCGATAAACGGAAAAGACACTGTGGAAAAAGTTAAACAACTCAAACCGGATCTTCTCACGTTGGACATAACGATGCCGGTTATGGACGGGTTGCAGGCATTGGCGATTATTATGGAAGAATGTCCTTTGCCGGTTATCATGGTCAGCAGTTTGACGCAAAAAGGAACCGACGCAACAATCCGGGCACTCGGTCTCGGCGCGGTGGACTTCATCAGCAAAGCCGGAGGTCCGATTTCCAAAATCGATGCGATAGAGGACGAATTGCTGATGAAATGCAGAGACGCGGCTAAGGCGCACGTTTCCAAAGTCCGAATGTCTGCGGCAGAGTCCAA
>CAJOFG010000149.1 GCA_905233965.1 uncultured Selenomonadaceae bacterium | reverse complement strand
TTCAACTCCTCCAACTCGGTCATTGACGGCGAAAAAATTCCTATCTCGGAGGCTTCAAACTCTTTCCCGGTTGCAATAAGTTTCAGCCTGTCGCCTTTGCGAACTTTCCCCGCCATTAAACGGACATGAGCAACCGCGCCTTTGTATGAATCGAAGTAGGAATCGAAAATCAACGCCTGCAAATTTTTTTCCGACTCGGACTCCGGCGGCGGTATCCTTTCGACAATCGCTTCCAAAATATCTTCGACACCTTCGCCGGTTTTTGCGCTGCATTGTACGGCGTTCGACGCGTCCAAACCTATCGCATCTTCAATTTCTGCGCGAACTCTTTCAACGTCGGCACTCGGCAAATCAATTTTGTTTATGACCGGAATAATTTCCAAATCGTGTTCAAGCGCAAGGTAGACGTTCGACAAAGTTTGCGCCTCAACTCCCTGCGTCGCGTCCACGACAAGCAGCGCACCTTCGCAAGCGGCAAGACTTCTGGAAACTTCGTAAGTGAAATCGACGTGTCCGGGCGTGTCGATTAAATTCAGCTGAAACTCTTCGCCGGACTTTGAAACGTACTTCAGCCGGACGGTCTGCGCCTTGATTGTAATTCCGCGCTCGCGTTCAAGCTCCATATTGTCCAAAAGTTGATCGGACATATCGCGCTTTTCGACCGCGCCGGTCATTTCAATCAACCGGTCGGCAAGCGTGGACTTCCCGTGATCTATATGTGCGATTATCGAAAAATTTCTGATTCTGTCTGCGTTCAAAATTTATGAACTCCTTTGAAAAAAATTTTATAACTGCGGAATAATTCCTTCGGCGGCAAGCAACCACATTATCGGATCCAAAACCCGGTGCGGACGAACTTTTGCCAGCCGTTTATTTCTGTCCGGAGGATTTCCGAAACTTGAAACGCCGAACACCCGGACATTTTTAAAATTCGCGTCGATAGCGTCAAGGAAAGCCGTTTCGCCCTGACGATTGAGCCAGTCGCGAATTTCCAAATCAACCATCGCGCTGTCGGACTCGACGAATCCCCGCGCTTTTGCGTGAGGACTTTCTTTCATTATCGCCGAACTTGAGCCGAACCCGCCCGGCATATCCCGGAGCGCGTCCAACTTCGTCAAAACTATTGCGGCGCGTGAATCTATTCGTTTGCCCGGTTTTATGTTGCAACTTTGTCGAATGTAATTCGCCAGAGAATTTGCCATGCTTACCATATTTGCCGGCGCGCTTGTCTGTCTTTCCGTCGCCATTGACGCATTTAAAATTTCCGGCACGATTTCTCCGCGCACGCTCGAAAGCAAAAGCGGGTCGAACATTATCAGCAACATTCCGGCTCCGGCAATGTACCGGGCAATTTCCGCGTCCGCCGCCGTGTAACCGATATGTTCGCAGTCCTCTCCGGCTCCGTCGTAAACAGTCAGCGCGTAAGTCGGAATTTGTTCAAGCTTTTCGGTGTTGTCCAAAATTGTCCAAAGCTGAGGTTCCGGCGCAATTCCGGATTTCGTTCCTTCCGGGCATTGTCGATTTTCGTAAACATTATGCTCGCGAAGTTGAACCGTTTCCGTCGTCGCAACGTCCATAGGTTGCAAAACCCAAGGAAGTCCGGAATATTTCAACTCGTGCAACATCGTCGTCAGGTAACTGGATTTTCCGGCTCCGGCAACTCCGATCGCGCAAAAACTTAAATATTTGTCGTGAAATAAAATTTGCGGCGGCAGAGGTTTTCCGCAATGTTTACATTCCGCTTCGCGAATCGTCAGTCCTTTGTTTTTGCAAAAATTTCTTCGGCAAACCGGCAAACGCTTTTTGAATTTGTCGGCGAGGGAAAGCGTGACTTCATGCCGGCGTTCGTCTTCGGTGACGCAAAAAAATCTCATGCCGCTCAATTTTAATTTTCGCAAACAATGCGGACACAACGGCTGCGAGCCGGACCGGGAGCCAAACATTTTTCCGGGATTCCTCCTTTGCCAAAGTCGAAAAAAAAATCGACGAAAAAATTTTTCATTTCGCCGATTATAACACAAAAATTTTTTTATACGAATAATTTTTTGCCGGATTAAAATTTTCCGCCGGCTCCTCCGGAACCTCCCGAACTTCCTCCTCCGCCTCCGGAACTCTTGGACTTCGGTCTGCGCGAAACATTCGTGAACAAATATGTGTCGTTGCTCTCCGTAATTTTTACGCTGTCCCGTTTGAGATAATCGCTTGCCTCCGCCGCGTGTTGCACGTTACTCATCGACGCTATCAGACTTGCGCGAATGAACCAGCCGAGAAAAATTGCAATGACAATCGCGCCGCCCATCGCCGCGAAATTAAATTTTTCGGACGGATCGTAAGCTTTGCCGTTCGTTTCGTAATAAGTCACGCGGGTATCAATTTCGCTTATAAAAGTTTCGCAGGCTCCGGAATAATTTCCGTCGTGCAACTTCGCGGAAACTTGTTCGCCGATTTTTTCCGGGTCGAGAACGATTTGATTTAATTTCGGATCGAGTGAAATGTACCAATCGCGGGAACTCATGACAACAAGGAAAAGTGTCGAGCCGTTCGCCGCGCCGGAAAAATGTTGTTCGCGAAGTGAGTCGGCGGCAGATGCAACGTTGCTTGTGTTAATGCTCCTCAAAAATTCTATTCCGATTTTTATGTCGTGCTTTTTTTCGACGGCACGAATTTTTTCGGTGAGGGATTTAATTTCCTGCGACGTTAAATTTTTTGTTGCGTCGAAAACCGGAGCGTTCAAAGCGTTTTGTCCGTCGCCGGAATTTTTTTCGGATTGTTGCGCGGCGAGGGTAACGCCGGAAATCAGAAATAAAATCGCAAAGAGAGTAAAAATTTTTTTCAACATAATTCCGTCTCCGTTTCGTGAAAAAATTTTTTGTTGCGGATAGTTTATCATAAAATTTTTTTGCGTCAATTTTTTCCGGAAAATAAAAAACGCCGCAAACCGCGACGTGTTGTTTTTGAAGTGGTGGGCAGGGATGGATTCGAACCATCGTAGCAAATGCAACGGATTTACAGTCCGCCCCCTTTAGCCGCTCGGGCACCTACCCTCTATGGTGACCTTGGAGGGATTCGAACCCCCGACCCTTTGATTCGTAGTCAAATACTCTAATCCAACTGAGCTACAAGGCCTTAACTTTCTCCTCCCTGAGGTAAATCCGAATGGTGGACCCACTTGGACTTGAACCAAGGACCGACCGGTTATGAGCCGGTTGCTCTGACCAACTGAGCTATGGGTCCCGGAACCGTTACGGGATTTGAAAAGAAGTTATCGTTTGGAGCGGAAAACGAGGCTCGAACTCGCGACCCCCACCTTGGCAAGGTGGTGCTCTACCACTGAGCTACTTCCGCAGATTTGGAGCGGAAAACGAGGCTCGAACTCGCGACCCCCACCTTGGCAAGGTGATGCTCTACCACTGAGCTACTTCCGCATCC
>CAJOFG010000148.1:3443-4069 GCA_905233965.1 uncultured Selenomonadaceae bacterium | reverse complement strand
TCCGGGTTATAAAAACAGGAAAGGAATTAATGATTATCTGCTCGGCGATGCGGCAAATACCGCACCTGCAAATTACAACAGTTGGACTTCGGCAATTTTGAACAGTGTTGCAAGGTCAATGGCCGGATTGTCAAGCGGCGCGGCAAGTATGCTCCATGCGGACGATTCGGCGGACAAATTGGAGCAAATTGCACAAAGTCTTTACGACCGCGAAGCAACAGACCCGTCACTTTCAAGCGACTATATTTTCAGTCCTCACGGCGCAATTCAAGATGTCACAAGCGGCTTAACTTCAATGGCAATGATAGCACCGCTTACCTTGGCATTTCCGGAAGCGGCGGCTTTGGGTGTCGCGGGACGTTTGGCGGGAGCCGGCGGCAACAGAGTTGTCAGCGGATTATTGGGCGCGGGAACAAATCCGGTTCGCAGATATTTGGCAAAAGGACTTGCAAAAAATCTTCCGTTTTCAATTCGGTATGCGCCGACTTCGGCACTCGGTGAAGGTTTCATTGAGGGCGGTCATGTAAGACGCGAAAATCTTGAGCAGGGAATGACGGACACAGACGCGACGACGGCAGGTATTGAGGCAATGATCACCAACCTCCCTTACCTTGTCGGAAGTAACT
>CAJOFG010000148.1:0-3430 GCA_905233965.1 uncultured Selenomonadaceae bacterium | reverse complement strand
GGGCGCACCTTTGGGAAAATTCGGCGAAAGTCGGGTAACACGCGGACTTGCAACGGGCGGACAAATTGCGGGACGTTCGGCATTGCAGGGGGTAAATCAGTCTTTTGAAGAGGCAATACAAAAGGCAATTTCAAACGCTTATACCGGAAAAGAATACGGAATTTTGCCGCAAGACTGGACGCAAGACCAAAGGGAAGAATTTAACCGTGCGTTGGCGTTCGGAATGGTAACGGGCGGTATCGGCGGCATTTCGCAAGGCATAAGACCGCAGGACGCAAATGTTGACGCTTTGCAACGCGGTTTGTCAAATAATATGTCAGTCGGCGAATACTCGGACAGATACAATAAAGCGCAAGCAGTACGTCAACGCGCCGAATCAATACGGCAAAATTTCCGTGACGCAATGGCACGCGGCGAAGTTGCAAGACAAAAAGCCGGAAGAGATTTGACATCGGGCTACAAGAATTATCAAGACAACGCAGACCTTGATAAATTTATGCAAGCGATAGCGGCGCAAGAATCGGGCGGCAATTATGATTTGGTAAATCCGGACAGCGGAGCAACCGGAGCGTTTCAGATAATGCCGGAAAATTGGGCAAGTTGGGCGCAGGACGCGGGATTAAGTCCCGACGCAGAGATGACACCGGAAAATCAAAGACTTGTTGCCGCAAACAAAATGCGGGAATATTATCAGAAATTCGGGAATTGGCGCGACGTTGCAACGGCATGGTACGGCGGCGAAGGTGCAGTCGGTTATTCGGAGGACGCAAAAAACAGACCTCAAGGAGAATACCCTTCAATCAACGAATACGCCGACCAAGTTATGGAAAGATTGGCAAATATCGGCGGCGAAGAAACTTCCGGAGGACGGAGAACTTCCGGAAATATTTATCGCGGTGAAAACGGCGGCGGCGAAGGAACATATTGGATTAAACAAACCGACGGCGTAAGTTACGAAGGCGCACAGCCGCAGACAATGAGCGCGATGGACGCTCTCGGGAAATGGTTTTACGAAAAAACCGGTAAGCCGCTTGTAATAACGGCGGTGACAAACGGCACCCATGCGGACGGCGAACACAGTCACGGCGCAGGGTGGAAAATTGATGTAAACGACTACGGGAGCGGAGCGGAAGGTGCTTTGCTCGGCGATGACGGCGGCAAGGGAACGCTTACCGATGAATTTATCAGATTCGGTCAAAGTCTCGGATTGGGTATGAATTGGGAAGGTGACCATATCGACGTTGCGGTTGACGGTACACAGTGGGAAGGTGAAAACGCCGGAACAAATTACGGCGGTTTTAATCCGGAAGGAAATTACACCGTCGAAAGTATTAACGGCGATGAAACAATTTCCGACGACACAAGCAATTCGACGTTCAATTTGGACGGCGACGATGAAGAAATTCGGCAACTGTACGAAGATTTTATTTCCGACAAAACGGATTCTTCGCTCGATAACCAAGATGAATATGACTTCATGACAAATTTGCTCGGAGAGGACGGCACATTTAACGATACACCGGAAAATCGCGCCGCAGTCAATGAGCGTTACGGCGAAGAATTGAAAAATCTTGCCGCAGAAAGAGGTTTGCTTGAAGGCGAAAAAACTTCGACGGAAACGGTTAAGACGGAGAGAAAACCCGTTGCAAAAGTTGAAGAAAAGCCGGCAAAAATCAAAACGAAAACAAAAAATCTCGATAAGGCGAAGGAAGGCAATAAATTTTTCCGAAACAAAAAACTTCGTGATAAAGTCACGAAAGTCAGGGACACGGCAAGGGACAGCGGCAATTTAAAACTTATGCAACAGGCGCAATCGGTTTTAAAATCCGGTAAAGCCGACACGATGAAAAAATTCCTCGAAGATAACGGCGTTAAAGTCGAACAGGCGGAACAAAATGAAACTCAACCGACTTCAAAAACCGAAACGACTTCGGGAAATGAAACTTCGACGGAAGAACCGAAAAAATTTGTAACCCCGACGAAAGCGGTAAAAGCGGCAAACAGACCCGTTGCAAGCAGTCCGGGTGCAAGAGAAAAACAGGGAAGGGCTTTAACTCTCCTTGCACGGAAAAACAATATCAATTTCGGGCGCGGCGTAACGCCCGGAATGTTGGAAAACGGTTATCCGCAAGCAATAAGTTTGGCACAGGAACAGTTGCGGAATATCGGACTTTTGCCTTCCGAAAATCAAAATGTTTTGCCGGAGCAGGAAGTACAATCGGCAACTCCGGAAAATAAAGTTGAACCAATTCCCGGCAACCAAAATTCTCAAACGCCGGTAAATCAAAATTCGGGAATGACAATTCAACCGGAAATTGCAACCGAAAATCCGATACCGGCAACGTCGGAAAAAGTTTCGGAACAAAGGAACGCAGTTGCAGAGCCGGTCAATTCTCCGGAATTTGCGCCGCTTGAACAAAACGTAGCGAAATTGACGAACGAGTTTAACGATATTCAAAAACAAATTTCAGAAACATACGGCGAAAATTCAAAGGCGATGAACAACGGGGACTTCGACGGTGTTCAAAAAGCAAACGAAAAACTTCAATCATTGTTAAAACAATCGACGGACAAGCAAATCGAATTGCAACAAGCGCAGGAAAAATTGCAAAAGGCGCGTCAAAATGTTTCCGAACAGGAAAGGAAAGTTGAAAATGAGAGCGACAATAAAAAGACCGCAAGCAGGGAAAGCACCCGCTCCGAAGAAAATCAAAATCAAAACGCCGAACCTCGACAAGGCGAAACGAAAGAATCTCAAGTAAACGGAAAAGATAATCCGGAGCAAACAAAAAAAGCCGCCGTTAAAGGCGACGAATCGGAAAATATTTCCAACGGCAAAAAAGCAGTTGAACACATACTGAAAAATCACGGCGAAGTTAAAGCCGCCATGCAACGCCCGGAAATTGGAGATATTGATTTTTTGTGGGGCAAAGAAGGCACGGAAAATAAACGCTATGAGGACGGCTACGGAATTTCTAAAATTTTGAAAAAACACGGGCAAAAAGCCGTAGATATGATTCCTGAAGTTATTGCGAAAGGCGAGTTCAGTCAAACACACGCCGACAGGGTATATTTTGATTATGACGGATATAAAGCGGCGGTAAGATTGACTTGGGACGGCAAAAAGAAAACGTGGTTAGTAACAAATTTTGAAAATAAAAAAGAAGCACCCGGTGCCGCAGAAGTTGTCGGTCGTCCTGCGGCTACTGCTACCGAACCTTCTTCCGGTAGAGCAGATACTTCTTCTGCCGACAATGTAGCACAAGCACAGGAAAAAGGCAAGGAAAAACCGAAGAAAATTGAAGGTGTTGACGGTAAAACTGCAACCGTAAAAACCGACGGCAAGAAAAAAATTCAAGTCAAGTATCGCGTCGTTGAGGCGGACGATATAATCACTTCGCATAATCGCAACGGCAACGATACCCTTTCA
>CAJOFG010000147.1 GCA_905233965.1 uncultured Selenomonadaceae bacterium | reverse complement strand
TTTTCGCGCACAACATAAAAGAATTTTCAAATCTCGCGGCGATTCTCCCGGAAGTTTACGCAGAAAACAAAAACAATTTTTAAACCGAACCGGACAATCGGCAAAATTTTTTAATCATTTTATTTTTGCAACGCTTAAATTTTATGTTCTATAATCGCCGCAAAGGTAATTTTTTTAATCCGATTTTAATTTGATTCAAATCAGATTATAATGTTTCAGTTTTAATATTCGACAGTAGAAATTATACTTTTTCGTCAAATGAAAGATAGGAGGAACCGGCAGATATGAATAAACGAGCAATAATCTTTTTGGTGTTTGCCGCTGTAATGTTAATTGCGACAAGTGTTTTGGCATCGACATATGTGGGAAACTCCAACACGAAAAAATTTCATTATTCTTCCTGCAGACTTGCGAAGAAAATTGCTCCGCACAATCGTGTTTTTATAAATTCAAGGGATGCAGCAACAGAATTGGGGTTTGTTCCCTGTAAGGTCTGCAGACCGTAAATTATGAAATTAAAAACCCCCGAAACTTTTTTAAGAGAATCGGAGGTTTATTTTTTTCACCGGTTGATTAGAAGTCCGCGCATCAACAACGCAATTTCCTTGTCGCGAACGGCGGCGGTTACGACTTCCGAAAATTTTTCGTTGTGGGCAAGGTCGGTTGAAAGTTCGTAAACCGCTTTCAAAAATTCGGCGCGAAATTTTTCGTCGCTCCGGCTCAACGCGAACATCGAAACGGCGACAAGCTCCAAAATTTTGTACGACAAAATAAAAATTCCGAAATTCTCAGTGAAATTTCCGGGAACTCGCGCCGGGTACACGTTGCCGAAAAATTCGTTGACCAAATAATTTTCAAGCGAACCGGAAAAATTTTTCAAAAAAATTTCGCGCAAATCCCGCAAGTCGAAATAACTTTCCGCCAAGTCGTTGAACCCGAATTTTTCCGGCGCGTCCAAGTCGGTACTCATCGCATTTTCGACGATTGAAAAATATTTTTCGTTGCCCTTCGTCAGGCAATTTTTTTCGCGCAATTCCGCAAGCACCGGAAAAATTATTTGCACGAACTCCAAAATTTGAAATTGCACACTCGAAATTAAATTCGGCACTTTGTCCTTGAAAAATTCTTCCGACGTGTAAACTTTGTTCAGGGTCGCCGACAAATTCGGTTCGCCGCTCAAAAAAATTCTTTCCGCCTGGTAAAGATAATACCCCAAAACCGTCAGCCGTTTGTCAAGCGTCAGCCGGCGTTCGGATAAAATCGAAATTGCCGTAACCTGCATTTCGACGAAGTACGGCAAAATTTCCGGCGGTACAAAATTTTCTCCGACAAACAAAATTCCTTTCGCATACTTCGGCAATTTCACCGGCGAAAATTCAAAGTCGATTCGCGTTTCCGGATTTAAAATCAATTCCGCCGCCAACGGGCAAGTCGGCGACAAACTCCGTTCAATCACTTCGCCGAAACGGAATAATCTGCGCGGGTAACTCGAACACGTCAGCGACAAAAATTTTTCGCCGTGTTGCAGTTGTATTCCGCAAAGTTTTTTCTCCGTCAAAAAAGGGCAGCGATTTTTTTCGTCGCGTAACAACAAAAAATCGCCGCTATCCTCATCATGCTCCAAATACTTTGTCAATTCCCTTTCCGGACTTTCCGCACGAAAATATTTTTCCCGCGTTTCCCGGTCGATAAAAATTTTCCAGTCACGTTCGCAACAATTAGCCGGGCATTTTTCGCCGTCGCATTGAAATTTTCCGACGTACTTGGGCTGAAGGTAAACGTATTCCGGTTTCATTGCGGATTTTCTCCGAGCGCGGAAATTTTCTCCAACACGTCAACAATCAGCCGGACGTGCGGCGCGACGGTTTTTAAATGAAGTCGTTCGTCGGGGCTGTGAATTGATTCATTCGTCGTGCCGATTGAAATTATATCGAGGTTCGGATTTTTCACGGCGTGGGAACTGCATTCCAAACCGGCGTGGCACGTCAAAATTTTTGCCGGGTAACCGTTGATTTCCTCAAAAGATTCCGCCGTCATTTTTGCGAGCCGACTTTCCGATTTCCGATTCCAAGCCGGCGAAGGTTCGGCAGAATTTATTTCAAATCCGCAGAGTTTCGCCAAATTTTTTTGCGATTCGACAAATTCCGGAATAATTTCGGAAATGTTCGAGCGGGCAAGAACGTGAATTTTAATTTCGCCGCCGTCCGTTTCAATCACGCCGATATTTGCCGAAGTTTCAACAAGTTCCGGATCTTCGCGGGACATGGTGTAAACGCCGGAATGAAGTGTCGAAAGCAAATTCATGACGGCTGAAAAATCTTCGTCGGAAAAAACTTTCTCCGGCATCGGGATTTCGACGACTTCAATCTTCAAATTCTTTTCGGGGTCGCCGTAAATTTTTTTGATGCGTTCGGAAAAACTTTCGCCGGTTTCTTCCCAAAAACTTTTTTCCGCGTTCGTGACGATTTTAAATTCGGCGTGATCCGGAATGACGTTTGACGCAGAGCCGCCGGAAATATCGGCGAGTCGGAACTCCGTTGTCATTCGGCGCGAAATTAAAAATTTGTTTGCAAGCTTAATCGCGTTCGCCCGGTTTTTTGCAATGTCGATTCCTGAATGACCGCCGCACAGACCGGAAATTTTTATCGCGAAAGAATTTTTAAATTTTGCGTTCGGCGCGACGTAATTTATTTTCCGGAAAAAATCCGTGCGGACGTTGCCGGCACTCCCGACGGTAATTTCGTCGAAAACTTCGGAGTCGCAGTTAATCAAAAATTGCGCGTCCTCAAGGTATTTTTCGCTCAAATTTTTTGCGCCGCTCATGCCGACTTCTTCGTCCGTCGTGAAAATAATTCTGAGTTTGCCGTGCGGAATTTCTTTGAACGAACCGCCGGAAAAATTTTTCGCGATGAAAATAATTTCGGCAATTCCCATTCCGTCGTCCGCGCCCAAACTCGTACCTTCAGCCTGCAAAAAATTTTCCGTGCGAACCAATTTAATCGGGTCATTCGGCGGGTCGTAGTCGTAACCTTTCCTGGCAACGCAAACCATATCCATGTGGGCTTGCAAAATCGTCAGCGGAGAATTTTCGTGTCCGGGACTTGCCGGAACCTCCGCGATGATGTTGTTCGATTCGTCCCGCGTCACGGAAAAACCGAACTCTTCCAAATGTTTTTGCAAAAATTTGCTTACGCGCTCCTCATGTTTCGACGGGCGCGGAATTGCCGCCAAATTTTCAAATTCGGACAAAACGCCTTCCAAAATTTCGTTATCGGGTAAAATTTTTTTCATGTCAACCTCCGAGATTCAATCGGGACTTCCGGCAAGCGCTTCGCGTTGTTCAACTTTTCCGGACGCTTGAATTTTTAATATCTTCGCTTCGGCAATGTTCACCACGTTTGAAACCGGCATGGACGCCGTCACGATATGCACCGGATTTATCGCCGTTTCCATGTCATACGCGCCCAAATTTTTCAGCCGGTTGATTTGGACTTGTACCGCCTCGTACCGATAATTTGAATGTTCCTTGAACCACGTCAAACATTTGTAAAGCGATTGGACGGTGATGAAATTCAGAACGATTCGCCCTTCGACTTTCAAAACCAAATCCAGCATATTCAAAATTTCCTCAATTCTGCCGCCGGTACCTCCGACAAGCGCAACGTCAAGACGCGGAAGATTTTTCAAACACTCCGGAGCCTCCGCATTAACGACCGTGATGTTGCTGAGCGAAAAATTTTCGGCGTTCTGCATAATCAAATCGGCGGCAACGGAATTTCTTTCAATCGCGATAACCTGTCCGTGAGTCGCGATGAGTGCCGCCTCAATCGAAAGGGAACCGGTACCCGCGCCGATGTCCGCGACAAAATCATGAACGCCGATATTCGCGTTCGCCAACGTCAAAATCCGGATTTCTCTTTTCGTCATGGGAACTTTCCCGCGAATAAATTTTTCGTCGTCAATTCCTAACATGGTTTCACCTCCGGAAGTAAAATCAAAATGCAATTTTTAACCGGCTCCGAATTTGCCGCCGCGTCCGGTGTCGTGAAAAAAATTTTTTCGTCCGGGTAAGACAGCCGGGAGAAAATCACGAGCGTGAAATTTTTTTGCCAACCGAGTCCGATTAAAATTTTTGATACGGTCGCCGAATTAAATTTGTCGTCCGTCAGCAGTCCCAAAATTTTTCCCGGTCGGAATTTTAAAATTTCGTCGTCCGGTCTCCTGCCGTGAAAACTTGCGAGCGTCGCCGAATGATGCGGCAGTGCCAATCTTGCGAAGGCGAGTTGCATCGCGCTGATTGACGGAATGACTTCGATTAAGTCCGGCGGAAAATTTTTTCTCAGCAAATCCAAAATCGAATAATAACCCGGATCTCCGCTCACCATGACGGTTACTTCGTCGATTAAAATTTTTTCCCGAATGAAATTTAAAACCGCGTCAAGGTCTCCGGTTATCGGAAAAGTTTCTTGATTCTCCGTCGCAAAGTCGGAAAGTGCGCGCCGCCCTCCGACCAAAAATCTTGCCGCACGAATTTTTTTCAGCGCGGCAGGTGTGATGTAAGCTTCGTCGCCCGGCCCGATTCCCGCGACGATTATTTTATTTGTCAAATGAATTTTTCCTCTCGATACAAAATCTTCTTTGACATTATAACTTACAGCCGGCAATTTTTGCAATAAACGATTGTGCCGGATGCCGACAATTTTTTCCGATTGTCAAGTCGTGATGTCCTGACCGGATTTTTTATTCTCTTTATCGATGCACCGAGTTTTTTTGGGGAAAAATTTTTTCGGTGAATACATAATACCGGATTAAAATTTTTGACGTGGCATAAAAACTTTGTTACAATTTCAAAAGCTTTACGGCACAAAAAAACGGGGAGGTTGAAAAATTGGCTCTCGTTGTAAAAAAATTCGGCGGCAGTTCGGTTGCGACGACCGAAAAAATTTTGGCTGTTGCCGAAAGAATTTTGAGTGAAAAAAAATCCGATGATAAAATCGTCGTGGTTGTTTCCGCTATGGGTGACTCGACGGACAATTTGATAACT
>CAJOFG010000146.1:3477-5482 GCA_905233965.1 uncultured Selenomonadaceae bacterium | reverse complement strand
GTTGACATGGGAATTGGCGGAAGTTCAAATACAGTTTTGCATTTAACAGCGATTGCTCACGAGTGCGGAATAAAAATTCCTGCAGAAAAGTTTGATGAAATTTCTGCGCGAACACCTTACATTACAAAACTTTCACCTGCAGGAAAACACCACATGCAAGACCTTGAAGAAGCCGGCGGAATTACTGCAGTTATGCACGAACTTTCAAAGAAAAATCTTTTGCACCTCGACGCGCTCACCGTTACCGGGACTCTTGCCGAAAGAATCGAAGGAGCGGAGATTGAACGCCCGGACGTTATCAGAACGGTTGACGACCCGTACAGAAAAACCGGCGGCATTGCAATTTTGCAGGGGAATCTTTGCCCGGACTGCGCCGTTGTCAAAGCGTCTGCCGTCAGCGAAGATATGCTCGTTTACAAAGGTAAAGCGCGTTGTTTCAATTCGGAAGAGGACGGAGTAAACGCAATCATGGCGGGTCATTCGCTACGAAGGACCCAAAGGCGGACCCGGTATGCAGGAAATGTTGAACCCGACCGCCGTCATCACCGGAATGGGTTTGAAAGTCGGATTGATAACCGACGGAAGATTCAGCGGAGCAAGTCAAGGCGCGTGTATCGGTCACATTTCGCCGGAAGCCATGGAGGGCGGGACGATCGCTCTGATTGAGGACGGCGATATAATTTCGATTGACATTCCGAACAGAAAATTGGAATTGGAAGTCAGCGACGAAGAACTTGCAAAACGTCGCGCCGCGTGGGTGCAACCCGAACCGAAAATCAAAACCGGTTACCTTGCGCGTTACGCGAAACTGACGACCTCCGCATCGAAAGGCGCAATCGTCAACGCTTGATTGAAAAAAATTTTTGCCGGGAGCGGTTGAGTCAATGATAAAAATTGTTTTCGATTTGGACGGCACGATAACGAAAGTTGAAACTCTGCCGCTCTTGGCGAAAGAATTAAATTTGGCGGAAGAAATTCGGCTGTTGACCGATTTGACGATGAGCGGAAAAATTTCTTTTGAAAAATCTTTCCGCCTTCGTCATTTTGTTTTGCGAAACATTCCGCCGAAAAAAATTTTTGAAATAATGCAAAATGTTCCGCTCGACGAGGACATAGCCGAATTTATTCGCGCGAACAAAAAAAAATGCGTCGCGGTTACCGGTAACCTTGACGCTTGGATTGAGCCGATTATAAAAAAATTGGGTTGCGATTTTTACTCTTCCGAAAGTGCGCCGGACGAAAACGGAATACCTTTGCTGAAAAAAATTTTGGACAAAGGCGAAGTCGTCCGGGAAATGAAACGAACAAATTTTTCCGTCGTCGCAATCGGGGACGGCGCAAACGATTTGCCGATGTTCGACGCGGCAGATTTTTCCGTCGCTTACGGAGGAGTTCATAAGCCGCCGGATTTTTTGATTCGTGCCGCAAATTATTTTGTGACTGACGGAAAAAATTTGTGCGACCTGTTGAAAAAATTTTGAAATCGTTCCGGATTTTCTCCGGAATTTTTTTATTGTATGAGAAAAATTTTTATTATAAAATTGCTCCAAATTTCGGAATGAAACAATTTTTAAAAAGGAGGGGCAAAAATTTTTCAATAATGCCGCAAAAAAATCCCGACGGCGAATTGTCGAAGGGATTTTCTTTCGGAAAAAATTCCGAATTATTTCAAGTTGTTGTATTCGTTTTCGTCAACCGGCTCGCACCATTCGTTTGAAGAATTTTCGCCGGCAACTTCCACCGCCAAATGTTGAAATGCGGAATCTTTCGCTGCGCCGTGCCAATGTTTCACGTTTGCGGGAATGTGAACGACATCGCCGGGTTTCAAAGCTTGCGCCGGTTTTCCGAACTCCTGATACCAACCGCGTCCGCCGGTGACGAGCAAAATTTGTCCGCCGCCTTTCGTCGCGTGGTGAATGTGCCAGTGATTTCTGCAGCCCGGCTCGAAAGTCACGTTGCCGATAACGACCTGCTCAAGCGAAACCATGTTGAGGTAACTCGTGCC
>CAJOFG010000146.1:0-3451 GCA_905233965.1 uncultured Selenomonadaceae bacterium | reverse complement strand
AAATTTTTGCTTATCGCAACTCAAAAGAATTTTTCAATGAACAAATTTCTCTCCTGACCTGAATTTTTTTTACTGTCCGAGTTGCTATTGCAATTTAAGTAAAAAAATTCTCGGAGAAAAAACTTCCTCCGGGAATTTTTTGTTTAAATGTTTTCTATGGCTTCAAGGGCTTAATTTGCAAAAACGGCGGTAAATGTTTCGCTTATAAAAAATTTCTCGCGCCTTACCTTTTGTCAGAATTATTACGCATTATTATTACTTTTCAAATGCGACGCCGTGAAACAGTTTGAATCCCCACTTCCATGTCGAACTCGAAAAAATATTTCTTCGAGTCGATCGGGACTCCAAAACGAATGTCAAACAGTTTGATCAGATCTGTTTGTTCCAAAAACGAATAAGGCAAAATTTTTCTTTCGCGCCTTCCGCCGAACTTTGCAACGCCCTCGAAATGCAATCAAACTTTTTGATGTTTGAAAAATCTTATTGGTGTTCGTGTGAGAAATACATTTTTTTCGGTACGGTCATCCCCAATTCTTCCGATGCAATTTGTTTTATCCTCTGCGGCGATTTCAGTTTCGCTATCTCAATTCTCAAGCGTTCGTTTTCCATTTCAATTTGCTGAGCCTGATTTTGAGTGGCGACGAGCGTATAACCGCGACTTGCACTGATACCGCTGCGAATGACAACCAACATTGCCAAAACGGAAATAACCAAAAAAGCTACGCGACAGCGCGACCGGAGAAGGTGATCAAGTTTCGGTTTTCTTTTAATCAACTTCAGACCGGACACCGCGCCGGAAGGATTAAGCACGGGTCGAGCCGGATTTTTTTTGCGTTTCCTTTGCAGTTGCGGTTCCGGATTTCGTTTTGCCGGCATAATCTCACTCCTCGTTCATTTTACAAAATATGATGATAAATTGCAACCTTATTTTATGAATTTAAAAAAATTTGTAACTCACGAAATTTTTTCCGCCGCACGAAGTTTTGCGGACTTGGCGCGGGAATTTTTTTCCGTTTCTTCCGGCGATGCGGTTCGCGCCTTGCCGAGAATTTTTATTTCCGCTTTATGGTTGCATACGCAGACGGGAAAATTTTTCGGGCAAATGCAACCGGTTGACAAATTTTTAAAGGTGCTTTTTATTATCCTGTCTTCCAACGAGTGGAAAGTTATAACCGCAATTCTTCCTCCGACTTTCAAACGATTCACCGCAGAAGTCACCGCGCCGGCAAGAATTTCCAATTCGCCGTTCACTTCGATTCTGACGGCTTGAAAAATTCTTTTCGCCGGATGTCCTCCGGTTTTCATTTTGGGTACGGAATTTTCAATCAGCCGGACAAGTTCGCCGGTAGTTTTTATCGGAGAATTTTTTCGCGCCTTGACAATCGCGGAGGCAATTCTCCCGGAAAATTTTTCCTCTCCGTATTCTCTGAAAATTTTTATCAATCTTTCTTCGTCGTAAAAATTTATTACGTCGAATGCTCCGGTTTTCTGTGTCCTGTCCATTCTCATATCGAGCGGCGCATCTTTCATGTAGGAAAATCCGCGCTCCGCAGTGTCGATTTGATGAGAGGAAACGCCCAAGTCAAAAATTGCTCCGTCGATTTTTTCCGCGCCGACTTCGTTTAAAATTTCATCGAGTCGGGAAAAATTTCCGTGAACGATTTCGACTTTGCATTTCAGCCCGGACAATTTTTGTTTCGCCGCATTTATCGCGTCCGTGTCCCGGTCGATTCCGATTAACATTCCCCGCTCGGAAAGTTTTTCGCCGATTCGGAGCGAATGACCTGCCCCGCCGAGCGTGCAGTCCAGATAAATTCCGTCCGGATTCGGATTCAGCACGTCGAGAATTTCCGACGGCATGACGCTTTCATGCTTGAAATTTATTTCTGTAAAAATTTTTTTCGTCTCCCGTAAAGTTCTTATATTTATAACAAATTTTTCCTCATGTTGCAAGAAAAATTTTTCAGCCAAAATTCATTGAAACGGATACGAGGAGATTTTCCGGAAAAAATTTTGTCCGGATTAAAATTCGAGTTGCCCGGAAAAAACTTTTTCGGCAGGTCCGGTCATGTAAATGTGATTGTCTTTGCCCCACAAAATTTTTAAAGTCCCGCCGTCCAAAATTACTTCCGAAGATTTTCCGGCAAGTCCGTTCAAATTCGCGGCAACAGCCGTCGCGCAAGCTCCGGTTCCGCAAGCCAAAGTTATACCGCTGCCGCGCTCCCAAACTCTCATTCGCAATTTGTTTTCGCCGACGACTTGAACAAATTCAGTGTTCGTTTTGCGCGGAAATTTTTCGTGCGTCTCAAATTTTCGTCCGATACCGGCAAGGTCAAAATTCTCCGCGTCGTCAACAAAAATTATGCAGTGAGGATTCCCCATCGAAACGCAAGTCATTTTGTAAATTTTTCCGTCAACTTCAATGTCCTCGTTGATGACGGAATTTTTTCCGTAACCGGCTACGGGAATTTTTTCCGCTTGCAAAATCGGTTCGCCCATGTCAACCGTCACCAAATTTTTTTCGAGCCGCGCAATTAAAATTCCGGCTCCCGTTTCGACTTTCAATTCGGTTTGATTTTTCCCGGCGAGAAAATATTTCGCAAAACATCTCAAACCGTTGCCGCACATTTCCGCTTCCGTGCCGTCGGCGTTAAAAATTCTCATTCGCGTTTCGGCAACGTCGGAGGGCAAAACGTAAATCACGCCGTCAGCCCCTATCCCGAAATTCCTGTCGCAAATTTTTGTAACGGTTTGCGCGTCGTCAATTTTTCCGTCGCCGATTATGACGAAATCATTTCCGCAACCCTGCCATTTTTCAAAATTTTTCAATTCAATCCCTCCGCAAAATTATTCGGTCAACTCTTCCAAAACTTCCCCGATGTCCCGGTCGATTAAAATTGATTGAGATTTAATTTCGTCCGGGCAAAAACTTTCGCCGGCATTTATGCAAACGTAAGTCGCCGCCGGATTTGCAAGCGTCATTCTCCAAAAAGGAAATTTGATTATGCCGGGCGTGTTCCCGCCAACGCCGAGTTCCAAAAATAAAATTTTCGCTCCGTCTGCGTTCTCCAAAAATTTTTTGTAACGCTCCGATGCTCTGTGCCAACCTTCGTCCTCAACAAATGTATCGTCGATTCGCAAATTCGTCGTCATCGGTTCGCCGCATTTCGGACAGCGCGGAATAAGTTCGGACGGAATTTTCATATCTTTTTCCCGGCTCATCATTTCGCGAATAATTTTTTCGTTGTCGTAAGTTTTTTTGTGGCACGGTGTCGAACATTGAAAAAGTCCGTAGTCGCCTTGAGTGTAAAAAAGTTTTTCCTTGTCGAACCCGAATTTTTGGAAACAATGATCCACGTTTGTGGTTATGACGAAATAATTTTTGTCGCGCACAGAATTTAAAAGGTCGTAAAAAATTTTTTTCTTCGGCGGGTCGGTGTAACGATTGACG
>CAJOFG010000145.1 GCA_905233965.1 uncultured Selenomonadaceae bacterium | reverse complement strand
CGATTGAGTTCGGAATACAGCCGATGCTTTTCACGGACGCGGCGGGGCACGCGCTTTATTGCCCTTATCCGTTGTCAATTTCAATCCCGGCGATGATGGCGGGACATTTGACTTTGTTCGGATTGGCTGAAGTAATTTTCACAGCCGCGATTTTTGCTTTCCTGAAAAAAACTTCTCCGGATCTTTTTGCCGCGTCGGAAACTGCAACCGGAAAATCCGCTTACCTTTTGGCGGCGGCTTTAATAGTTTTCACTCCGCTCGGACTTTTGGCGGAAGGCACGGCTTGGGGCGAATGGGGCGCGGAAGAATTGCCCGAACAAGATTTTCTCGGCACGGCATTGGGTTACATTCCCGCCGGCATGGAAAACGGTTTTGAGTTTGAATCGTTCTTCCCGGATTATACGGTGACCGGTTTGCCGGATGAATTTGCTTACATTCTCTCCGCGATAATCGGGACGGCCTTGCTGATAATTTGCTTTAAAATTTTTGCGGCGTTCGTCGGCGGACAAACACATCAGGGATAATTGAAATTTTATGAAACGACTTCCGGAATGGGCTTTGCGCGACGAAATTTATTCGCCGGACGGCGGCAACGATTATTTTATTTCGCGATCACTTTTGCGGATTATGAAAATTCTTCGTGCCTTCCGTTACCGGGCGAAAATGAAACGGATTGAAAAAATTTCTGCGGCGGCGGGAATTTTTTTCGCGTTGAGTTTAATTTTTCTCTGCGTACTTTCCCGGACAACAAATTTTTTATTCTGCGTTCTCGCTCTCGAAATGATTTTGCTTTGCCTTCTCGACGGCGAAACAATTTTTTCGACGGTGAGAAATTCTTTTGCGGCGGCTGTGTTTGCCGCATTATTTTTATTGCCGGCATTTTTTCTCGGCAACCCGAATTTGATTTTTATATTGCCGCTGAAAATTTTTCTGACGACGACGGCGTTGGGACTGCTGACAAATTTTTTCACGGAGAATCAACTGACGCGGGCGTTAAAAAATTTTCGCGTCCCCGCCGTGATGATTTTCATTTTGGACACGACGCTCAGATATATCGTCCTGCTCGGCGAAATTTCGCAGGATATGTTGACGGCGTTAAAAATTCGGTCGGTGGGAAAAAATCACGACAAAAAAAAATCAGTTTCCGGAATTTTGGGAACGGTCTTTTTGAAGTCGAAAGAGATGTCGGAAGAAATGTACATGGCGATGCGTTGCCGCTGTTTCACCGGCGAATATTTGAGTTCGGCGAAAAGTTTTTTCCGACCGGGCGATTTAATTTTCGTGATTCTGCTTGCGGGTTACGTTGCACTGTTTTTAATTTCGGAAGGCGTGATTAAATTATAATCGAGTTGAAAAATATTTTTTACGGGTACTCCGGCGAACCGGTTCTGCGCGACGTGAATTTTGAAATTCAACCGGGCGATGCGGTTGCGATTTGCGGAGCGAACGGCGCGGGGAAATCGACGCTGTTGAAAATTATCAACGGATTGATTTTTCCGACTTCCGGCAGTTACAAATTCGAGGGGCGCGAAATAAATTCAAAACTCATGGCGGATAATCGCTACTCAAAATATTTTCATCAAAAAGTCGGATTTGTCTGGCAGAATCCGGACGTTCAACTTTTTTGTCCGAGCGTCGAAGAGGAATTATCTTTCGGACCGGAGCAAATGGAATTGCCGGAGGAGGAAATAAAAATTCGGACGGACGACGCGATAAAATTTTTTGACTTGGAAAAATTGCGACACCGCGCACCTTACAATTTGTCCGGCGGCGAAAAAAAGAAAGTTGCTCTTGCGTCGATTTTGACGATGAATCCGGCGATCTGGACTTTGGACGAGCCGTTGAGCGCGTTGGACGAAAAGACGCGGGACGTTTTAAAAAATTTTTTGTTCGAGTTGAAACGCGCCGGCAAGACGATAATTTTTTCGTCGCACGACTCAAATTTTATTTCCGAACTTGCCGACAAAAAAATTTCGTTATAAAAAAATCCGGGTTGCGTCCGGATTTTTTTGTTGCGAAAAAAATTTGTGAAAAATTAAATAAAAAATTCAGAAAAATACTTTCCCGGAATGAAAATTTATGTTATCATTCGCAAAGATGAATACCGACCGTAAAATTTTCTTTTTGAAGGAGGCACGCGGTGTATGGCTACATTGTTGGAGAAGACGAGAAAGATAAATAAACTTTTGCAACGTGCGGAAAATGTCGAGTATGACGGAATCTCAAAAGTTTTAAGCAACGTTCTCGGCGCGAATGTTTACATCATGAGCAAGGAAGGCGACATTAAAGGTTACGCCTTCACCGACAATTTTGAATGTAAGCTGATGATCGACAAAGTCATCAGCAAGGGAAAATTTCCGAAACAATACGTTCGCCTGCTCAACCGGCTGGAGGACACAAGCGCGAATCGCCGGACGAAAAGCGGAATGTGTGCCTATGACGAAAAACGCGAATGTGCGTTCGACGGAAAAAATACGACAATCGTTCCCATTTACGGTGTCGGACACCGAATCGGTACTTTGATTGTCGCACGTTATGATGAAGATTTTACCGAAGATGATTTAATTCTTGCCGAGTACGGCGCGGCCGTCGTCGGAATGGAAATGCTCCGGGATCATTCGGAAAGAGTCGAAATCGAAGCGCGGAAAAAAGCAACCGTTCAAATCGCAATCTCCACGTTGAGTTATTCCGAAGCCGAAGCCGCGATAAATATTTTGGGTGAACTTGACGGCAACGAAGGACTTTTGGTCGCGTCGAAAATTGCGGACAGAGTCGGAATTACCCGATCCGTTATCGTCAATGCGCTCAGAAAATTTGAATCTGCCGGCGTTATCGAATCGAAATCGCTGGGCATGAAAGGGACTTACATAAAAATTTTGAACGAGTATTTGATGGACGAAGTTAAAAATCTTCGCCGGTAATTTTTTCCGGGAGGTTCAGCCCGCGAAGTTTTTTAATCGCTCCGGGCAAATTTTCCATAATGTCGGAGGCAGTCAAGCCTTCGGCTTTTTTTTCTGCCGCGATGTCTCCCGCAGTGCCGTGCAGATAAACTCCGGCGAGCGGCGCGAAAGGTGTTTGCTTAATCAAGCCGGCAATCGTTCCCGCCAAAACGTCACCGCTGCCGGCAGTTGCCATTGCGCTGTTGCCGAGCGGGGAAATAAAAATTTCTCCGTTCGGGTAGCCGATAACCGTACATTCACTTTTCGCCACGATAATTGCGCGCAAATCTTTTGACGTTTTGCGAACCGTTTCGACGAGTGAATCGCGAAGTTCTTTCACCGAAATTTTCAACAGCGCGGCAAGCTCTCCGAGATGAGGAGTCAAAATCGGAATTTGTCGGAAATCTTTTAAATCGTTCGCCGAATCGTTGTAAGCGAAAATTGCGTCCGCGTCCAAAATGAGCGGGCGGTCAACCGTTTCGGAAATTTTTCTCACCAACGTCAAAGTTTCTTTCGGTCCGAGCAGAACGGCATCGGCATTTTCCGCCAAATCCAAAATTGTTTTCGTCGCTCTGTCCCCGCCGATAATTCCGGTTTTGACTTCGTAAAGCGGAGCCGTCATAACTTCCGTCAATTTCATTTCGTAAATTTCGTTCAGACTTTCCGGAACCGCCAAAGTTACCAGACCCGCGCCGGCTTTCAACGCGGACATCGACGCGAGACACGCCGCGCCGGTCATTCCGCGAGAACCCGCGACGACCAAAATTTTCCCGCAAGAACCTTTGTAAGCGTCACGCGGTCGCTCCGGCAAAAAATTTTTCGCCGGCTCGTCGTCCAAAAGTGTCTGGTGAATATTTTCGTTCAAAAGTTTTTCCGGTATCCCGATGTCGTCCGTTACAAGTTTGCCGACGTAAGACGCGCCCGGACAAATGAAATGTCCCGGCTTGGGCAAACCGAGCGCGACAGTCAACGCCGCATTTATCGCCGACTCTCCGACTTTTCCGGTGTCCGCCTCAACGCCGGACGGAATGTCAATCGCGATAACCGGTTTCTTCGCGGAATTTGCCAGACGAATTAAACGCAGAGCATTGGGACGAAGTTCGCCGGAAAAACCCGTGCCCAAAATTCCGTCAATAATCGCGTCGGAAAATCTCAACGTGACTTGCAGACGATCCCAAGCCCGGTCGCTGTCCAGTTGCTGAAGTTCGATGCCCATTGCGCGAAGGACTTTCATTTGCACGGAAAAAGATTCTGTCCGGCTGTCTTTGTTGCCGCTCAAAAAAATTTTCACCCGCGCTCCGTCGTTTGAAAGATACCTTGCCGCCGTCAAAGCGTCGCCGCCGTTATTCCCGCTCCCGGTCAAAATGCAGATACTTTTTTCGTTCACGCCGTTCAAAAATTCTTTCGTGAACTCCGCGACTCTGTGTCCGGCACTTTCCATGAGCGACAACTCCGGCAGTCCGAAATCTTTTATGACGGTATCGTCAATTTCGCGCATTTGTTTTGCCAATGCAACTTTCATTTTAAAAATCAACCTCGTTTAAAAATTTTTCAGTCCGCCGTCGTGATGACCCACAAATATTTTTTCGCGGCAATTTGTTTTATTTGTTCCGTCTGCTCCGGCGTAAGATTTTTTAAGCAATGCAATTTTGAAACGTCGGTAATGAGCGGAACCTCTTCAACTTTCAAACCGTGCGCCGCCAAAAATTTTTTCGCGTCCGCTTGAGTGTCGAAAGTGTCGTTGCAAATTTCATCGCCGAAAAGATTTTCGTACATAGTCATCGTTTCGTCGTAGAGAATTTCTTTATCGTGTTCGCCGTACAAGGCTGCGGCAATTTCGGTAAACAATTCGTGAGCGACGAAATCGGAAGTTATGTAACAGCCGCCGTGCTTTTTCAAAATTTCGTGACTGAACGTGTACATCGCGTCAACATTTTCCGGAGGAAGATACATCATTAATCCGTTTTCGACAATGCAAATTTGTCCGTTCAAGTCGAGCATAGCCCGTTTGTCGGCGACGGGAACATTTTCGTAAAGAATATTTTTGTAAGAGTTCGCGTCCAAAATTTTTTGCATTACTGAGGACGCGCTGATCGCGACGGCAGTCAATTCCGCGCCGACGTATTTTTTTCCGGCTTGCGCGACGAGCATTGCGCGGGGTGTGTAGCCGCCGCCTATGTCAAACATATTCGTATAATTTTTTTCGTTAAAATAATTCAGCGTCGATTCGTAAGCAAGCTCTTGAAAAATTCCGTTCACTTTTTCCAGCCGGTCGTAGTCCTGCAAATTGCCTTTTTCAAAAATATTTGCCGTGCCGATTTGATTCAAAATTTTTTTCGCTTCGGGTACTCCGGCATTTGCGAGCCATTGCAATTTGACTTGCGCGGAATAAGAAACCAATTCAAATTCGGCGGCAAAACTTTTCGCGCCTAAAATCATCATTGCCGCACAGAAAATTATCGCGGCGGTAAAAATTTTTTTCAATATCATTACCTCCTTCAACTTTGTATTTTACATTTTATTTTCGTTTGCCGCAACAAATACGTCAAGAAAATTTGACAGTAACAAGCGTATTGCGTCATGTACAGGGATGCCAATAAAAAAAGCCCCGATCGGCAGTCGGTGGCTTTTTTTGATGCCAAATGCCCTTTTCGCGTGATTAGCAGTCTTTCTGCTTGCTCGGATTTTATCACAGCGAACCGGATATTTGCAACGCTCCCCGAAATTTTTTGTGGCGTTCATTCGTCTTTAAACTTCCTTGGCGGTGAGGAGCGAATCAATTTTTACGTCATGTACTTTGTTCAAGTCGATAAATTCATTTTTCGGAGTCTGTACAATCGGTTGAGAGGTTACGCGCGTTTCGTCAATGTAAACAATTTTTGCGCGCTTGCCGTTACTCAAGCCGACCCAATTTCCGTTCAATGCCTGACGAAGATGGCGCATAAATAAAATTCCGAATCGCGTATCAAGTTTTCCGGCGAGAACGTCGTCGTACAAAATTTTGAAAATGTCGAACGG
>CAJOFG010000144.1 GCA_905233965.1 uncultured Selenomonadaceae bacterium | reverse complement strand
GAAATTGCTTCGCGCAGTCCGTCGCCGATTAAATTGAATCCCAACATCAAAAATGCCAGCACCGTTACCGGCGGCAAAATTTGATACGGCAAAATCGTGATGTTGTTAAAGCCCGCCTCAATCAACGAACCGATTGAACATTGCGGCAAAACTATTCCCACGCCGACGAAACTTAAAAATGCCTCCGTGAAAATCGCAACCGGAATCGAGAACATGACTTGAGTTATTACCGGTCCGATTGTGTTCGGCAAAATCTGATTGAAGATGAGATGAAAATTTCCCGCGCCGAGTGTCCGACTTGCCAAAACGTATTCGCGCTCTTTTATCTTCAAACATTCCGCCCGCGCAATTTTACTCATGCCTATCCATTCCGTCAGAATCAGCGACATGATGACGAGCCCGATGCCTTTGTCCATGAAAATTGCGAGTATCGAAATTATTACGAGCGTCGGAATACTGTTCACAATTTCGACGAAACGCTGCATGACGTTGTCAACCGGTCCGGTGAAAAATCCGGAAATCAATCCGTAACTCACGCCGATAATCATGTCAATCAAAATCGTTACGAACGCAATTATCAGCGAAACCCGCGCCCCCTGCCAAGTTCTTACCCAGAGGTCGCGCCCGACATCGTCCGTGCCGAAAATA
Source organism: uncultured Selenomonadaceae bacterium (assembly GCA_905233965.1). GTDB lineage: Bacteria > Bacillota > Negativicutes > Selenomonadales > Selenomonadaceae > Quinella. The sequence goes on along the minus strand of CAJOFG010000144.1, from coordinate 2,820 downwards.
AATGTTCTGTCCGAAAAAAATCCGGTGCCGCCGGAAAATTGCGGCGACAAACTTTTTGCAACGATTGTACTTCCGTTTGAATCCGTCACCGAAATTATTTGATCGTAAGCGTAGGTGCTGAAAATCGGAGCAAATACCGCGAAAACAATTATCACCGCGACGAGAAATAATCCGGTCATTGCCGCCTTGTTCCGGAGAAAATGAAGTATCGCGCCTTTCCGGAAATCTTGCGAGCCGAAATTTTTATCCAGATTTATATCGCGCCCGGAAACAAATTCAAAGTCGCCTTCACGCGGCGTGTATGAAGTTTCCCGCAATCAATTTCCCTCCTTCGCCACACGGATTCGAGGATCCAAAATTCCGTACAAAATATCCGTCACCAACATCACCGCGATATACATTGACGAAAATAAAATTCCCAGAGCCAAAACGTAATTATAGTCCACGCCGTCGCCGGAAATCGCATCGACCATCAACTTGCCGACTCCGTTTATCCCGTAAATTTTTTCCAGAACCATCGCGCCCGTCATCAAGTCCACGACGAGCGGAGCAAGCACGGTTACAATCGGAATCAGCGCGTTTCGCAAAACGTGTGTTCGGACGAGTTGAAATCCGTACAAACCTTTCGACTCCGCAAGTTTGACGTAATCGGAGTTCATCACTTCAATCATTTCGTTCCGCGTGAACCGGGCGACAACCGCGACGGTTAAAAAACTCAGCGAGAGCGACGGCATGATTGACGAGAATAAAAATTGTGACGGGTCGAAAAAGTACGGGAAGAACGGAATTTTATACGCGAAAAAATATTGCAGGAAAATCATCAGGACGTATGACGGAATACAAACGCCGAGAATGGAAAAAACCGTACAGAACACGTCCAAAAATTTTCCGCGATGAAGTGCCGCCGTAATTCCCAAAAAAAGTCCGCCGAAAGTCCCGGCGAAAATTGCAAGCAGTCCTATCCGGAAAGAATTGTAAAGGCACGGCCACAAAACAGTCGTAATCGGTGCGCCGTTGTAAAGTGAAGTGCCGTTTCCGAAATCGCCGTGCAAAAGTTTTCCGAAATAATCGACGAACTGAATTAAAATCGGTTTGTCCAATCCGAGCTCCGCACGTTTCAAAAGAATCATTTCCGGGCTCATCCTCTCCACAGGGAAAGGGTTGCCCGGAACAATTCTTATCAAAACGAACAGAACGAAGATAATCAAAAACAATGTCAAAAGCGACATCAAAATTCTTTTTGCGATGTATCTTCTCATAAATTTTTATCACCGATTGACTTTGACGTGTTTAAATACCCGGTTAATTCCGACGGTGTGATACTCCACTCCGCTTACGTCGGACGAAGTCAAAACGGCAGATGCGTCCGTGAACATGGGAGCGATAACCGCATTTCTCAAAAGAATTTCTTCCGCCTCGTGCATTGCCGCTCTGCGCGCTTCGTAGTCGGAGGAGAGAGAACCGGTCGTGCATTCTTTGATAAGCAAATCATATTCCGGACTGCTCCAATGTTCCGCTGCCTCACAATTTTCCGTAGTCCACAAGTTGAGGAAAGTCATCGGGTCGTCGTAGTCCGGAGTCCAGTTTGCCATGGCCAAATCATAGTCGTTCGAGGTAATTTTTGCGAGGTATTCCGCCTTCGGCATGGGTTGCAAATTTATTTTCACGCCCGGCAAATTTTCTTCAATCTGCGATTTCAAAACCTGAACGAGTTTTACAATCGAGTTGCCCGCGTCGTTGGAGTGAATCAAAGTGAAAGTGAAATTTTCTCTGCCGAGTTCTTGTTTGGCCTTCGCCAAATATTCCTTTGCCTCTTGCGGATTAAATCCGATGCAGGACAAAAATTCTTTTTGGTCTTCGGAGAAAAATTTTCCGGTTTTTTCGTCCGGCGCGAAGTCAACCGGTACTGCCGTATAAGTTTCTTTCGCACCGTTCATCAAATAATTTGTCGCGATGGATTCGCGGTCAATCGACTTGGAAATTGCAAGACGAAGATTTACGTTTGCCAATGCTCCTTTATCGGCATTCTTCGGGTCTTGGTTGAAGGAAAGATAATCGAAAAACGCAGTCGGCAAAATTTTCAAATTCTTTGCAAGCGAGTCGTCGCCTTGAACACTCTCAACCTGGTTGCCGGTTATCGTCACGATGTCCAAAGTTTTGTTCTTGAAAGCGACAAGCGCGTTGTCGGAGGAGGAAACGACTTGATATTGAAATTCCGGCAAAGTTACATTTTCCGCATCCCAATATTGATCATTTTTCTTCAGGCTGATGCTTGCCGCGCCGGGCAAGTACTCAGTCAAAACAAATGCACCGTTTGAAAGGAAAGTTTCCGGACTCGTGCCGTACTGTCCTTCCGCAACGCTGTTATAAAATTTTTCGTTAATCGGGAAGAAAATCGGAAAAGCCGTGAGCGACGGGAAAAATGCAACCGGGTTTGTGAGTTCGACGACGAAAGTTTTTTCATCCGGTGCGGAAACTCCCAAAGTTGTCGGGTCGGCATTGTTCTTGATAATCTCATCGGCATTTTTTATGCAGGCGACAGTCGAGCCGAGCATATAAGCATATTCGCCCGCCTCTTTGCACTGCCTGCGCCAAGCGAAAACAAAATCGTTCGCGGTAACCGGGTCACCGTTCGCCCATTTCGCGTCGCGAAGGTGGAAGGTGTAAGTTTTTCCGTCCGACGAAACGTCATAACTTTCCGCGATCGCCGGTATCTGATTTCCTTTTTCGTCCTGTTGCATGAGTCCGTCGATACAGTCGCCGACCAACTCAAAAGAGCTGACATCTCTGATTTGCGAAATGTCAAGCGAAACGACATTC
>CAJOFG010000143.1:4905-5371 GCA_905233965.1 uncultured Selenomonadaceae bacterium | reverse complement strand
GATTCTTCTTCATTGTAACAGGGCACGATAATCGTGATTCGATCCATTAAATTTACCTCGTTAGTCTTTGTCACGTGAATTATACTTTTCGCGGGACGATTTTTCAACAGTTTAGTTAAGTGTATCTATTTCGGCAAAAAATGTAGCTACGAGGTACACACCTTGAAAAATTTTTTGTGGTATGATACTTTCAAGGAGTGATGGACATGAAAGACATTGACGATTGCCTTGAAGAAATTCAGTACCTTGGAATGCGCATTGCGTATTTTCGCAAGTTGCGGAATATGACACAGGCAGATTTAGCCGAAAAAGTTTTTATCAACAAAAATTATCTATCGCACATTGAGAGCGGCTCGGCTAATAAAGTAATTTCATTGCCGCTGCTGATAAAAATTGCGCGGGCGTTGGATATTGAATTGGCTGTACTCTGCGATTTGGACGATTTGACAAATTCGCGGAAAAAAAT
>CAJOFG010000143.1:0-4878 GCA_905233965.1 uncultured Selenomonadaceae bacterium | reverse complement strand
AATGAAGAGCTCGACCGAATTATGGCGGATATGGACAAACAGTAAAAAATCGCCGCTTCCGATATAATCAACATTTCTTGACATACGCCCAATCAACTTGTAAAATTGACGGCGAACGGAGGCGGTAATTTAATGAAATATAAACGTGTCGTTTTGAAGTTAAGCGGCGAATCATTAGCCGGCGATGCTGATTTTGGGATTAATACGCCGGTTGTCGAAGATATTGCTAAACAGGTTAAAAAAGTTCATGATTTAGGATTGGAAGTTGCTATCGTCGTTGGCGGCGGTAATATTTGGCGCGGGCTTTCGGGTTCTGCTAAGGGAATGGATCGTGCGCAGGCGGATTACATGGGAATGTTGGCAACGGTTATGAATGCGCTTGCCCTTCAAGATGCGCTGGAAAAAATGAACGTCTTTACCCGCGTTCAAACCGCAATCGAAATGCGCGAAGTCGCCGAACCTTACATTCGCCGGCGTGCGGTGCGTCACTTGGAAAAAAGGCGCGTCGTAATTTTCGGCGGTGGCACCGGCAATCCGTATTTTTCCACAGACACCACGGCGGCTCTTCGTGCGGCTGAAGTCGAGGCGGACGTAATTTTGATGGCGAAGAAAGGCACGGACGGAATTTACGACAGCGACCCCAATAAAAATCCGGACGCAAAAAAATTTGAAACTCTCACTTACATGGAAATTTTAAATCGCGAACTTCATGTAATGGACGCGACCGCGACAAGTCTTTGCATGGACAACAACATACCCATCGTCGTTTTCAACATCGACAAACACGAAAATTTGGTGAGCGCGGCACTCGGTGAACCGATCGGGACGACGGTGACAAAGTGAAGGAGGATTTTTTGAAATGACTAAAGAGGTCATCAATGCGGCAGAAGACAAAATGAAAAAAAGTTTGGACGCTTTGAAAAAAGAATACGGCACACTTCGCGCCGGACGCGCCGCACCAAGTTTGCTCGATAAAGTCATGGTCGATTATTACGGAACGCAAACGCCGGTAAACCAAATGGCAAGCGTCACCGTTCCGGAACCGCGCATGATTATGATTAAGCCTTACGATAAAACTTCTCTCAAGGAAATCGAAAAGGCAATTCAAAAATCCGATCTCGGTCTTACCCCGAACTCCGACGGCACGACGATTCGTCTTGCAATTCCCCAACTCACTCAGGAACGCAGAAAAGAACTCGTAAAAGTCGTCGGCAAAAAATCCGAAGAAACAAAAGTTGCGATGAGAAACATTCGCCGCGATACAAACGAAACGATTAAGAAAATGGAGAAGAACAAAGAAATTACGGAGGACGACCGCAAAGAAGGTCAGGAGAAAGTCCAAAAGTTGCTCGACAAATACATCAAGCTTGCCGATTCGACGAAGGCGGCGAAAGAAAAAGAAGTTATGGAAGTCTGACATAAAAAATTTTCGACTTCGACAAATCATCTGCGAAAAAATATTTTGCAGGTGATTTTTTATTTTGGGCGAAATTTTTTCTGTGGAGTTTAAAGCAACGGACAAAAATTTTTTGGAGGTAACGATATGATTTTGGTTTTGGATTTCGGCGGGCAATACAATCAGCTTATCGCCAGGCGCGTTCGTGAAAATAATGTTTACTGCGAAGTTCACACGATAACCGACGGAAAAGTTTCCGCAGACAAAAATATTAAAAGCGGGCTCGGCACGGAGATAAATTTTTCCGACATCGAAAAATTGAAACCGGAGGGAATTATTTTAACCGGAGGACCTCAAAGCGTTTACAAAGACGATGCGTTTCTGCCGGACAAAAAAATTTTCGATTTGAATGTTCCCGTTCTCGGAATTTGTTACGGCGCGCAGGCAATGACGCATTTGCTCGGCGGCGAAGTCAAACCTGCCGAAACAAGCGAATACGGCAAAACCGAAATTAAAATTTCCGGCGACTCGAAATTATTTTCCGGCGTGTCGAAGGAAACCGTCGCTTGGATGAGCCATACCGACAGAATTTTTAAACTTCCGGAAAATTTTGTCGCGACTGCCGAAAGTGAAAGTTGCCCGGTTGCCGCCGCCGAAAATGCGGAAAAAAATTTGTACGCCGTTCAATTTCACCCGGAAGTTTTGCACACAGTCGAAGGGCAAAAAATTTTTTCAAACTTCGTCAACATTTGCAACTGCCGGCGCGATTGGACTGCCGATTCTTTCATCGAGGACACGGTAAAAGATTTGAAAAACAAAATCGGCGCGGGAAAAGTTTTGTGTGCATTGTCCGGCGGTGTCGATTCGAGTGTCGCGGCGGTTCTGTTGAGTAAAGCCGTCGGAAAAAATTTGACGTGCGTTTTCGTCGATCACGGACTGCTCCGGAAAAATGAGGCGGAGGAAGTCGAAGATGTTTTCAAAAAATTCGATTTGAATTTCATCCGGGTTGACGCGTCGGAAAATTTTTTGAATGCCTTGCAGGGAGTCACCGACCCGGAGAAAAAGCGAAAAATTATCGGCGAAAAATTTATCCGGGTATTTGAGGAAGTCGCCGGGAAAATCGGCGCGATTGATTTTCTCGTGCAGGGAACTATTTACCCGGACGTTATCGAAAGCGGCTTGGGAAAATCTGCCGTTATAAAATCTCATCACAATGTCGGCGGACTTCCGGAGGGAATAAATTTCCGGGAGATTGTCGAACCGCTCCGAATGTTGTTCAAAGATGAAGTCCGGGAAGTCGGGCGAAAATCCGGTTTGCCCGAAAAATTGGTCAGCCGTCAACCGTTTCCGGGTCCGGGCTTGGGAATCAGAATCATCGGAGAAATTACTGCGGACAAAATTAAAATCGTTCGGGACGCGGACGCAATTTATCGCGAAGAAATCGACAAGGCGGGAATTGCCGGCGAACTCGGACAATATTTTGCCGCGCTGACGAATATGAAATCTGTAGGTGTTATGGGTGACGGTCGGACTTACGACTACGCGATTGTTTTGCGCGCCGTTTTGACAAGCGACTTCATGACGGCAGAGTCCGCGCCGATTGATTGGAAAATTTTAAACAAAGTCGCCAACCGTATTGTAAACGAAGTAAAAGGAGTTAATCGCGTACTCTACGACTGCACGTCAAAACCGCCGGCAACGATTGAGTTCGAGTAAAATTTTTCGGACGGATTGACAGGAAAAATTTTAATCCGCGTCGAAAAAAACTTTCCGCTTGCAATAATTGTGAGCGGGTATTTTTTTTCAAACAAGGAAACGGGGAATTGTCATGAGTGAAATTTCAAGACGCGATTTGATTAAAATGGCGGGAGTGGCGGCTGTCGGTGCGGCGGTTTCCGGTATCGGCGAAAAAGTTGAGGCGGCTCCGGCAACAATGAAAATTTCGCAGGCTCCGGTTGTCGGCTCAAAAAATGTTACCGGCACAAATTTTAAAGGCTCTGCGGCAAAAGTTTACTTCACGAAAAAAATTGACGCGGAACATCTCATCAAACTTTACAATTTGATTAACGGAGAAATTTACGGAAAAGTTGCGCTCAAACTTCACACCGGCGAGCCGGACGGTCCGAACATTAAGCTTTTCAGGCTCAAGTTCCGAATTCAAACATTGTCGAAACGAATACTCTTTACGCCGGCGCACGTTACACGACGGAAGGTCACCGCGCGACGTTGGAGAAAAACGGCTGGACTTTTTGCGAAGTGGACATCATGGACGAGTTCGGCGGAACCGATTTGCCGGTTCGCGGAGGAAAACATTTGCAGTCCGTGACGATGGGAAAAAATATTACGAATTACGATTCGATGGTTGTTTTGACTCACTTCAAAGGTCACGCGATGGGAGGATTCGGCGGCTCGCTGAAAAATATCGCGATCGGTTGTGCGTCCGGACAAGTCGGCAAAGTTCAAGTTCACGGTTACGAATTGCCGGAAATGCCGCCGCCCGGACCGACCTGGTTCGACGGAACAATGCCGCTCAAAGATCATTTTATGGAGCGAATGGCAGACAGCGGAAAAGCGACTTGCGATTATTTCGGAAAGCGTATCGTCTTTTTGAACGTGATGCGCCGGATGAGTGTCGATTGCGATTGCGCCGGAACCTCTGCCGCAGAACCGACGATGAAGGACATCGGAATTTGTGCGTCAACGGATATTTTGGCGGTTGACCAGGCTTGTTGCGATTTGGTTTACACGGCGAACGACAGCAAAGATTTGAAAGAGCGAATCGAGTCGCGGGCAGGTCTGCACCAACTCCAAGCCATGAGAGATTTAAACATGGGGAACACCCAATACGAATTGATTCCGGTTGACTGAAAAATTTTTTCAACAAAAAAAAATTTTACCGCAGGAGAAAATTAAAATGCCCGTCGATAAAAATTTGTTTCTTCACGACACGGCGATTGTCGCCATAATGAAAAACGAAGCACCTTACATCAAAGAGTGGCTGGATTATCATTTGCTTGCCGGCGTTGATCATTTTTACATTTACGACAATGACAGCCCGGACAATCAGAAAGAAATTTTGCAACCGTACATCGAGCGCGGACTTGTCACTTACATTTTTTATCCGGGCCGGGCGCGACAGTATGAGGCTTATAACGAGGCGACCCGTCGATTCAGATTTTTTTGTCGGTACATTGCTTTTATCGACGGCGACGAATTTATTTTTCCGCGCAACAATTTGAGTATTCCGGAAGTCACCGATAAAATTTTGTCGGGAATAAATTTTGCGTCGGCGTTGGCGATGAACATTTACGAGTTCGGCTCAAATTTTCAAGACAAAGCAGATTTAAGTCGCGGCGTTTTGGAAAGATTCACACGTCGCGCTCCGGACGAGTGGGCACCTCCTCTGCCGGACGGAGTGCCGGGCGGCACGGCGCGAACGAAGTCGATAACAAATCCGCGCAAAATAAATTATTTTTGGCATC
>CAJOFG010000142.1 GCA_905233965.1 uncultured Selenomonadaceae bacterium | reverse complement strand
TCTTGAAATATGTACGATATTCCTGCGAAATTTTTCCTCGTCGGACGAAAAAATTCCACGTCACGTCGCACATTCTTACTTTACCAACACACCCTAAATTTATTGTTGTACTCAACTTTTTTACTGCCGTTCAATTCGTCAATCGGAGCGTTCACGAATTTCAAAAGAGCCGGGCGAACGACTTCATAATTGTCGTTGAAAGCGGAATGCCAAGCTTTGGGGACGACCAAAAGATTTGAATTCGGAATCATTTGGTGAGCCTCAAGCACGGTTGCAACCGGCGCGTGATCATCTTCATCGCCGACAATCAAAAGTACCGGACATTTTATTTTGCCGAAAATTTCTTCGCCGACAGACATTTTGCTCCAGAATTTCATATACTTGTCGTAAAATTCCTGAGTTCGTTCCGGCTCCGGGCGAATCTGCATTTCGTATTCCATAAAATCTTTGTCGAATTTTTTCATGTCCTCGACTTTCATTTCGCCGGAAAAAAATCCGGCTTTCAAAGTTCCGGCGCCTATGGCAACAATTCTTTCGACACGCTCCGGATACATCGTCGCGACTTTGTAAGCCGTGTACGCTCCGTCACTGAATCCGACAATTTGCGCCGGCGCGGAAGTGACCGTTTTCATGACCGCGACCATGTCGTCGGCTTTTTGTTCGTAAGTCAGCGGAGAATTTCCGATTTCCGAGCGACCGTGACCGCGTGTCGAAATTACGACGACCGTAAAATTTTCGCGCAAGTCGTCAATAATTTTTCCGAGTTCGTAAGGTGAGCCGACACCGCCGCCGTGAAAAATGAAAATCGGTTTGCCTTTGCCGTAGACTTCGTAATAAATATTTGCGTCGCCGACTTGCAAATATTGTCCGACTTCCGGATTGTTTCCGTAAGGCGTTTCACTTCCGGGGTTGTCGCCCTGCATGAAGTAACGCGCGGCATTTGCCGAAACACTTTGAACGAGTGCAAAGACGGCGATAAAAATTGCCGCCAAAATTTTTTTCCGCATAAAAAATTTTCTCCCCTCCGTCGCAACGTTATTTAACCGATATTTTTTTGACATGATTATATAACATGAAGTACAGGGTTGCAAACTGATTTTGATTTATTGACAACGCCGCGCCGGAAATATAAAATTACCGGCAGAGGTGATTTTTAAATGAAAGTCGGAATCGACATCGGCTCCACAACAATTAAATTGGTCGTCACGGATGACGAAGAAAAAATCATTCACAAAGATTATTCGCGACACTTTTCGGAAATCGGTGCCGCGCTCACAAAAACTTTAACGACTTTAAAAAATATTGTCGGCGATGCCGGATTTAAAATCGCGTTGACCGGCTCTGCGGGAATGGGTATCGCGAAAAAAATTTCTCTTCCCTTCGTTCAGGAAGTTGTCGCCTGCCAAACCGCCGTTGAAAAATTTATTCCGCAAACCGATACCGTCGTCGAGCTCGGCGGGGAGGATGCGAAAATAATTTATCTCGGCGGTGCTCCGGAAGTTCGCATGAACGGAGTTTGTGCCGGCGGAACGGGTTCATTCATCGACCACATGGCTGCTCTCCTTTCTACGGACGCGCCCGGTTTGAATCTTCTTGCCGAAAAGGGAAAACAAATTTACACAATCGCATCCCGTTGCGGAGTTTTCGCCAAGACCGATATTCAGGCCTTGATGAATGACGGCGCGAAGAAAACCGACATCGCTCTTTCAATTTTTCAAGCCGTCGTAAATCAGACAATCGGAAATCTCGCGCAGGGCAGACCGATTGACGGGAATGTTGCATTTTTGGGAGGACCTCTTCACTTTTTGTCCGCGCTCAAAAAAAGATTTGTCGAAACGCTCAAACTTTCTCCCGAACAAGTCGTGGACACCGACAACGGAAATTATTTCGTCGCCGCCGGTGCCGCGCTGAGTGACGAAACGAAAAATTTTTCCGTCGCCGAATTGGAAAGTTCAATCGAAAAATCCGACGCGGAAGCGAAAAAGGAATCGCGCAAAGCCGACTTCGTTTTATTCCGGAATGATGATGAGTACCGGGAATTTAAAACACGTCACGAGTCCGCAAAAGTTCCGCGCGGCGACTTGAAAAATTATCGCGGAAAAATTTTTGTGGGAATCGATGCCGGTTCCACGACGGCGAAAATTTGCGCAATCGGAAAAAATAAGGAAGTCCTTTATACAAATTACGGCTCGAATGAAGGTTCGCCGCTCAAAACGGTTGTGAAGCAAATTCGCGACCTTTACTCCGAAATTCCGGACGGCGTACAAATTGCAAAAGTTTTCACGACCGGCTACGGCGAAGCGATTGTCAAAGCCGCTCTCCATGCTGACGGTTCGGAAGTCGAAACATTTGCTCACCTCTGCGCGGCGCGTGAATTTTGCCCGGAAGTTTCTTTCGTCCTCGACATCGGCGGGCAGGATATGAAATGTTTCTTCGTCAAAGATGAAACGATCGGAAACATTACGCTTAACGAGGCTTGCTCTGCCGGTTGCGGTTCGTTCATTCAAAATTTTGCTCAAGGTTTAAATATGAGTGTCGGCGACTTCGCGAAGAAAGCTTTGACTTCCGACGCGCCGGTTGATTTGGGTACGCGCTGTACCGTTTTCATGAACTCGAAAGTCAAGCAGGCGCAAAAGGAAGGCGCAAGCGTCAACGACATTTCGGCCGGTATCGCGCTGTCCGTCATCAAGAACGCGCTGTTCAAAGTCATGCAGTTGAAAAATGTTGAGGACTTGGGCGAAAATATCGTCGTGCAGGGCGGAACTTTTTACAACGATGCGGTCCTCCGTTCGATTGAAGAAATTCTCGGCAAAAAAGTTATTCGTCCGGACATTGCCGGCTTGATGGGTGCTTACGGGGCGGCGTTGCTTGCTCTGGAATCCGACACCGGCGAAGTTTCAAAAATTTTGTCCGACGATGAGCTTGAAAATTTTGAAGTCGTCACGAAATCTTATCGTTGCGGTCGTTGCGGAAATAATTGCATGATAACGATGCAAAAATTCCCGGACGGCGGAAATTTTTTCACCGGCAACCGGTGCGAACGCGGAGTCGGCGGAAAAATTCAAAAGTCGGATGAAATTCCGAACGCATTCGCTTACAAGTACAAAAGAGTTTTCGACTACAAATCTTTGGACGCGGAAAATGCTCCGCGCGGAATTATCGGAATCCCCCGCGTGCTGAACATTTACGAAGATTATCCGTTCTGGCATACTTTTTTCACGGAACTGGGTTATCGCGTCGAACTTTCCGGAAAGTCGAACGCCGAACTTTTTTACAAAGGCATGGCGACAATTCCGAGCGACTCACTTTGTTACCCGGCGAAACTTGCACACGGTCACATAACCGATTTAATCGAACGCGGAATCAAAAAAATTTTTTACCCGTGCGAACCTTACAACTTCGACACGCGCTCCGACAATTTTTACAACTGCCCTATTGTCGCGTCGTACCCGGAAAATATTCGCGGCAACATGGACGTTTTGAAAGAGCGCGAAATAAAATTCATGCAACCGTTTTTGCCGGTTCACGACATGAAAAAGTTAAAGAAACGCCTTGCCGAGGAATTTAAATCGGAAAATGTTTCCGCGAAAGAAATTTCCGCCGCCGTCGATAAAGCGGAAATCGAACTTGAAAATTATCGTCGAGACGTT
>CAJOFG010000141.1 GCA_905233965.1 uncultured Selenomonadaceae bacterium | reverse complement strand
AAAAAAACACCTCCCGATTTTTTTTGCGGGGGAGATGTTCGGCTTGTGTCAAAAAATTTTTTCAGCAGTACTGATGATCAAATTGAATGGCGGCACGGTAAAGCGGATAAATGTTCATGAGTTTGCGGTGAAATTGCCGGCGAATTTCTCTGTCCGTCAGATAAAAATTTTGAGGGACGGCAACGTCAAAAACCAACTTCCGACCGTTTTTGTACGGGACGACGCGGAAATCATGCGGTGAAAGTTTTTCGTCAATCGAAGTCAAAATTCTTTTCGTCAGCGAATGTAAATCGTCAAAATCTTTGTCGTCCGTCAGAACCGGATCAACGTGAATCGTGACAAAAACATTGAACTCCGATTTTAAATGCCGCTCCAACCTGTCAACAACTTCGTGAGCCGCCGACAAAGTCATCGACTCAGGCATTTCGACGTGCATGGAAACAAAATTTTTTCCGACTCCGTAGCCGTGAACAATCAAGTCGTGCGACCCGGTAATGTCCGGGCAATCGTTCACGACTTTTTTTATTCCGTCAATCAATTCCGGCGCGGGACGTTCGCCCAAAAGAGGATTGACCGCCGACTTTAAATTCATGAATCCGCCGTAAGCAATCGGACCGGAAATTAAAATTCCGGCGACACCGTCAACATTTATTCCGAACTCGGCATAAATCGCGACGGAAAAAATTACCGCGACGGTTCCCAAACAATCGGAAAAACTGTCGGCAGATGCCGCATGAATTGCCGGCGACTCGATTTTTTTCGCGACTCTCCGATAGTAAACACCCAGAAAAAATTTTACGGCAACGGCAAGAACCAATGCGATAAAAGTATATTTGTCCGTGTCCAAATTTTCCGACCAAATGACGCTTTTAATCGAGTTGAAAAAAAGATCCGCGCCGAAAAAAATCATGACAAGAGAAATTAAAAGTCCGACAAGATATTCCGCTCTGCCGTGTCCGAAAGGGTGTTCCTCGTCGGCAGGTTTCGCCGTCAACCGAAAACCGATAAGCATCATTACGGAAGTCCCGACATCGGAAAGATTGTTAGCCGCGTCCGCGATAATTGCAATGGAGTTGCTCAAAATTCCGATCGCGAATTTCATCGCGGCAAGAAAAAAATTTACGACGACACCGACAAGGCAGGAAGTCGCCGCGTATTTTTCTCGCGTGCCGGAATTTTTTCCGATTATTTTTTCCAAAAACAAATTTGCAGTTCCTCCGGAAAAATTTGATACACCGAATATCCCACAAAAAATTATGCGAAACGATTCAATTCTTTCAGCGCGAATTTTATCAACTGCTCCGTCGAAGAATTTTTCGGAGCCTTCTTCAAGACGGAAGAAATTTCCGACGAGGTGTAACCCAATGCGGAAAGTGCATCGGTCGCCTCGTCGGCGGCATCTCCCGGAAGTGCGGCGGGAATAAATTCGTTGTCGCCTTCGGAGGGAGAAATATTTTTGAATTTGTCTTTGAGTTCCAGCAAAATTCTCTGCGCGGATTTTTTTCCTATGCCGGGCAACTTCGTCAAAGTGTTTAAATCCTGTCGGGCAATCGCCGTTGCGAAATCTTCCGGAGAAATTTTTGCGATTATTCCCAGCGCGGACTTTGCGCCGACTCCGTTTACCGTAAGCAGAGTTTCAAAAAGTTCAAACGCCGCACGACTTTTGAACGCGAATAAATTTATCGCGTCCTCCCTCACCGCCGTGTGAATAAAAAATTCCGACGGCTCTCCGACTTTCAAATTTTGCAAAGTCGCCGCGTCCGGAAAAATTTTGTAGCCCACTCCGTTCACGTCAAGAATACAAGTATCCTCGTACAGGAATTTTATTTTACCGGAGAGATAACCTATCATAGTAAATTCCTCACCGCCAAATTTTGTGCCTCGTAAGATGCGGCGATCGAAATTGCCAGAGCGTCCGCAACGTCGTCCGGTTTCGGCGGTTCCGGCAAATTTAAAATTTTCGTCACCATGTAAATTATTTGTTCCTTCGTCGCGCCGCCGTACCCGGTGATTGACATTTTGACTTCGTTCGGCGTAATTTCGACAAGCTCCAAATTGTTTTGCGCCGCGCAGAGTAAAATTACTCCCCGCGCCTGTCCGACAGGAATTGCGGTTGTCGCGTTGCGTCCGAAAAAAAGTTTTTCCACGCCGATTATTTCCGGGCGAAAAGTTTTAATCAGCCCGTCCAATTCGGTGTGGATTTTTAAAAGTCTGTCCTGCATTCGCGCCTTCGGACTTGTGGTTATCGCGCCGAATTTTTTTGCAACCAAACGCCCGCGTACCTGTTCGACGAATCCGTATCCGCAAATCGCCGTACCCGGATCTATTCCCAATGCCAACATTTAAAAAATTTTATTCCTCAATTTCGTAATTGCCGTAAACATTTTGAACGTCATCGTTTTCGTCGAGCGCGTCAACAAGTTTTTGAATTTTCTCCGCGTCGTCGCCGGAAAGTTTGACCGTCGTGTCCGGAACCTGTGTAATTTCAGCGGACGCGGTTTCAATTTCTTTTTCGGCAAGCGCGGATTCAATCGCGTTGAAATCTTCCGGCGCGGCGGTAATTTCAAAAATATCCTCGTCGGATTCAAAGTCCTCCGCTCCGGCATCCATCGCAATTTCCATAAGCGCGTCCTCATCGTCGAAATTTTCTTTGTCAACGACGAAAACGGCTTTCTTTTTGAACATCCAGCCGACGCAACCGGTTTCTCCCAAATTGCCGCCGTACTTCGTGAAAATGTGGCGAACGTCAGCGGCGGTTCTGTTCCGGTTGTCGGTCAGAATGTCAAGCATGAGAGCCGCGCCGCCGGGTCCGTAACCTTCGTAAGTAATTTCTTCGTAGTTGGAAGTGTCGGACGCGCCCAGACCTTTTTGAATTGCCCGGTTGATATTGTCTTTCGTCACGTTGTTTGCTTTCGCCTTCGACAAAGCGAGTTTCAATCTCATGTTTCCGGTCGGATCGGAGCCGCCCATTTTTACCGCGATTGTAATTTCGCGGCTGATTTTCGTTGTCATCGCTCCGCGAATTGCATCGTTTGCACCTTTTCTGCGTTTAATGTTTGCCCATTTTGAATGTCCCGACATTTTATTACTCCTCTCAATAAAAAAAGTTTCGGTTTAAATTTTGTATGTGCACAACTTGAAAAATTACAACAGGGATTTTAAGAAATTTTTTGAACCGCGTCAAATAGAAAAAAAATCCCGGACGAATCCGGTTGAATCAATCCAAAAATTTTTCGTAGAGTTCGTCAATCTCTTTCAATTTGTTTTCGTGCGCCGTCGCCAGTTCGGAAAGTTTTTTCGGGTCGGCGGCGGAATTTATTTCCTGCTCCAACATTTTCAATTCCATTTCCGCCATTTTTATTTGCGCTTCCAATTTCAAAATTTGTTCTTCGGTTTTCTCCGACTTGGAATTTTTTTTCGCCGGCTCTTTTTTTCGTTCCGGCTTGGAAATTTTTTCCGGTTTGACTTCCGGAATTTTTTCTTCGCGCATTTCGATTACTTTCGTCGTCACCGATTCCAAAAAATATCTGTCGTGCGTGACAAGTAAAATCGTGCCGTCGAAACTTTTCAGCGCGTCCTCTATCGCCTCTCTTGCCGGCGGGACATTCAAAATGGGCAAACATTAAACGCAGAAAAGGTGCAAACGATGCAATTCGCGTTTTTTCTCCGCCGGACATTCCGGCAATTTTTTTTTCGACAATCTCCGCGCCCAAATCCAGCCGCGCCAGTTCTTTCCGCGCCCGTTCAATCGTCAAGCCGAAACAATTTACCAATTCATCAATCGCCGTCGAATTTTCATCAAGTTCTTCGTGTCCCTGCGAAAGGTAACCGATTTTAACGCGACTTCCGATTTTTATTTCGCCCGAATCCGGCGGCAACTCCCCGACGATAATTTTCAGCAGGGTTGACTTGCCGATACCGTTCTTGCCGATCAGTCCGACTTTTTCGCCCTTGAAAATTTCCAGCCCGAAATTTTTTATAACGTCTTTGAAATTTATTTCGTCGAGAGTCAAAACGCGGTTGGCATATTCGCCGGCGTCGCCCAAATTTAATTTTACGCTTTCCTCCGTCGGCGGCTTTTCCAACCGCTCCATTTTGTCCAAAACTTTTTGACGACTTCGCGCACGTTTCGCCGTCGATGCCCGGACTTTGTTGCGTTGAACGAAATTTTCAAGCTTGGCAATTTCTTCCTGCTGTTTCTCGTAAGCCTTCAACTCATATTCGCGGCGTTCCTTTTTGAGTTGAAAATATTTTTCGTAATTGCCGGGATAAAGTGTCGCGCCGCCGTTCTCCATATCCAAAATTTTCGTCACGCAGTTTTGCAGAAAATGCCGGTCGTGCGTGACGGCAATAACGGTGTAACGATAATTTTTTACGAAGTCCTCCAAAAAATCTATCGCGTAAATATCCAAATGGTTCGTCGGCTCGTCCAGAATTAAAACGCGCGGCTCGTCAAGAAGAGCCTTCGCCAAAGAAATTTTTCCGGTTTCTCCGCCGCTGAACCTGTTCGGATTTTTCGTCAATTCCGATTCGGTGAAACCCAGACCGAACAAAATTTTTTTCGCTTGAAATTCTTCGACGTTGCCGCCGGTCATTTCGTCAAGCAGAGTTTCGCCGGTGAAGTGCGGAATTTGTTCGGAATAGCCGATGTCCTCTTTGTGCAAGCCGGTTATCGTGCCGCCGTCGAACTCCTCCGCGCCGATTATAATTTTTAACAGCGTCGATTTACCCGCGCCGTTTTTTCCGACGATACCGATTTTTTCTCCGTCTTGAATTTTGAAACTTATCCCGGAAAAAATTGTCCGTTCGCCGTAAGATTTGGAAATATTTTCAATTTGAATCATAACATCACTTCAAAAAATGCGTGTAAATCAGCAAAAAGATTACGCCGGGAATACCGAACACGCCTGAGATTAAACAATTTAAAAAAGTAAGCTTGAGTGCGAACAGTCCCAAAAAATTTCCGATGTAAAGCATGACGGCACCGTCCGAGTTTTTATATTCATCTTTTACTTCTTTAAAAGACATTTTCTGGTCTTGCAAGAATTTCCATTTTTCAACCACCTTTAAACTTTTACGTTCAATTTTTTCAAAGCTTCCTTCGCCGCATTTTGTTCGGCAATTTTTTTCGAGCGACCGGTACCTTTGCCCAAAATTTTTCCGTCAACTTTCACGGCGTGCTCAAAAATTTTCATGTGATCCGGTCCGGACGAACTCACTTCGATATATTCTATCACACCTCCGGGTTTGCGTTGAATAAATTCCTGCAAAGTCCCTTTGTAGTCTTTCGGCACGTCGCCGGCTTTAACGCGCTCACATTCCGGAACCAAAATTCGGAAAATAAAATCGCGGGCGACTTCCCAGCCGGAGTCAAGATAAATCGCGCCGATAATCGACTCGAAAGCGTCTTCCAAAGTCGATTCGCGATTCCTGCCGCCGGAAGCTGCTTCACCGTTGCTCAGCAAAAGCAAATCGCCAAGTCCGAATTGTTTCGCAATTTTTGCAAGCGTCGCCTGACAAACAATCGTTGCGCGTGTCTTTGTCAATTCGCCTTCCGAAAAATTTTTGAAGTAATTGAACAAAAACGTACTCGATGCCAATTCCAAAACCGCGTCGCCCAAAAATTCAAGTTTCTCGTTGTGGTCGAAAATTTCTTGCTTGTCGTGGCGCATTTCGTTTGCAAATGACGTGTGCGTCAGTGCGACGTTGAGCAACTCCAAATTTTTGAATTGCACGCCGAGTTTTTCTTCCAGCCCCTCCAAAATTTTCCGGCGCGGAACGTCGATTTTTGCGCTTGTAATTTCCGGCGGCGCGAATTCTTTCATAAATCATTCTCCCGTCAAAAATATTTTTCATTCGCAAAAATTCGGTGAGGTATGCGATTAACTCATCCCCCCCGTTGCAGTTCGCGAATTTTATTTTCGTAATCGAACAGTCGTTTTCTGTATGTGTTAAACGCGTTAAAGATGTATGAGAAAAATGCGGCGTTTTCTCCGGCGTAATTCGGCAACACGTCGGCGATTAAATTTGCCGTTTGCTCCGGAGGAAGTTTTTCGTAAAATTGCGCGATAACCGGATAATGTCCCTGAACGAAATAATCAATCGCCAACATTCTGACCCACGAATTTTTTTCGAGAGCCGGAATTTTTTTCATGAAGTCGTCCATGGATTTTACGCCGGCGGTTATGATGTCCAGTGCCTGATCGAGAATTTTTTTCGCGTCGTCACTCCTTGAATTTCTGTGAGTCACGGACTCCGGATTTTGCCGGTAAATGTAGACGATGCCGGGAGCGCGAACAATTTTCGGCGCGGTGCAGAGTACGAAAAAATAAAATACGATGTCCTCAGAAAGTTTCACCGGCGGAAATTTTATATCGTTGTTCATCAAAAAATCGCGTCGATAAATTTTGTTCGGAGCTATGCAAAAATATTTTCCCGCCAAATAATTTTGAAGTCTTTCAGCCAAATTGTCCGTTTCGACTTTCGGCGCGGTACAAAATTCCGCGGTCTGCCGGGTGTATATCGGCAAACCGGTCACGTCGTCAAAATTTATTTGCTCATCTTCCGGGCGATAAATTTTTTCCGTATCGACAACGTCCGCTTGAAAATCTTCGGCGACTTTCAAAAGTTCTTCCAACGCGGTTTTGGTGTAAAGGTCATCGCTGTCAATGAACGCGATATATTTTCCGCGACTTGTTTTCAAACCGATATTTCGCGGTTCGTAAGCCGCGCCGGAATTTTTTTTCGTCCGTGCAATTTTAATTCTCGCGTCGCGTCCGGCAAAATCTTTCACAATTTTTAACGTGTCGTCCGTCGAGCAATCGTCAATGCAGATAAGTTCAAAGTCCGGCATCGTCTGACACAAAACACTTTCGACGCAAGATTTTATGTAACGCCCGGCATTGTACATCGGCAAAATTACGGATACGAGCGGAATTTTTTTATCGCTTGTCAAAATTCAATCACCAAACTTTTTTAAACAATTCCGGGAGAATATATCACACAGCCGGACAAGTTGCAAATTCTCTCGGCGGGTGAATGAAAAAAAAATGAAATTATTAAATGTTCCGAAAATTATGTTGACAGGTTTTTTTAATTGTTGTAACATTACATACACATTGAGGGTTATCAATTTTTTTGTTTTACAATATAGGGAGGTTTTTCTAAATGGCAGTCAAAGTTGCTATCAATGGTTTCGGTCGTATCGGTCGTCTTGCTTTCCGTCAAATGTTCGACGCTGAAGGTTACGAAGTCGTTGCAATCAACGATCTTACCAGCCCGGCAATGCTTGCACATCTTCTCAAATACGATACCGCACAGGGCGGATACGCGGGCAAAATCGGCGAAGGCAAACACAAAGTCGAATCTCATGACGGCGAAGGCGAAGACAACTACATCGTTGTTGACGGCAAAAAAATTATCATCTACAAAATTCCGGATGCCTCTCAAATTCCGTGGGCAAAACATGACGTTGATGTCGTTCTCGAATGTACCGGTTTCTACACCAGCAAAGCAAAAGCCGAAGCACATTTGAAAGGCGGCGCGAAGAAAGTCGTTATCTCGGCTCCTGCCGGCAATGACCTCCCGACGATCGTTTACAACGTCAACCACAAAACCCTTACTTCGGATGTCAAAGTCCTTTCGGCGGCATCCTGCACCACGAACTGCTTGGCTCCGATGACTCAGGCTCTTCACAATCTCGCTCCGATTCAGAGCGGTATCATGGCAACCATTCACGCATACACCGGCGATCAAATGATCCTCGACGGTCCGCAACGTAAAGGCGACCTCCGTCGTGCTCGCGCAGGCGCATGCAACATCGTTCCGAACAGCACCGGCGCGGCGAAAGCCATCGGTCTTGTCATTCCGGAATTGAACGGCAAACTCATCGGTGCGGCACAGCGCGTTCCGACCCCGACCGGTTCCACCACTCTTCTCTTTGCGGTTGTCAAAGGCGAAGTCACCAAAGAGCAAATCAATGACGCTATGAAAGCTGCTTCTAACGAATCCTTCGGATATTGCGACGAGCAAATCGTTTCCAGCGACATTATCGGTATGCGTTACGGCTCACTCTTTGACGCAACCCAGACAATGGTCAACCCGATCGGCGACGGCAACACTCTCGTTCAAGTCGTTTCCTGGTACGACAACGAAAACAGCTACACCAGCCAGATGGTTCGCACCATTAAATACTTCGCAGAACTTAAGTAATTGCGAGCGTCCCAAAGGCGCATAAAATACGGTTTAAGACTTTCGCGGTCCGGCTCTTCATAAATGTTGGGCCGAGCCGCGATTTTAATTTTTTTGTAAGTTTTTTGAGGAGGCATTTTAAGTGGACAAGAAAAATATCAGAGACATCAACTTGAAAGGTAAAAAAGTTTTCTTGCGCGTCGATTACAACGTTCCGATGGACGAAAATCAAAATATCACCAATACCAAGCGCATTGACGCTACCCTCCCGACTCTCAATTACCTGCTCGAACAAGGCGCGGCGGTCATTATCGGCTGTCATCTCGGCAGACCTACCGAAGCGCGCGAACCCAAATTCTCCACGAAACCGATTGCCAAAAAACTCTCCGAAATTCTCGGCAAAGAAGTCAAATGGGCGGAAGATTGCATCGGCGAACCGGCGGAAAAAGCGGCAGCCGCTCTTCAACCCGGCGAAATTCTTTTGCTTGAAAACCTTCGCTATCACAAAGAAGAAAAGAAAAATAATCCCAAATTCGCGAAACAGCTCGCCTCCCTCGCAGACATCGCCGTCAATGACGCATTCGGCATGGCTCATCGCGCTCATGCCTCGAACGTCGGTATCACCCATTTCCTTGAAACTGCGTCCGGTTTCCTCATGGAAAAAGAAATTAACTACATCGGCAAAACTCTTGAAAATCCTGCGCGTCCGTTCGTCGGCATTATCGGCGGCGCGAAAGTTTCCGACAAAATCGGCGTTATCAGCAATATGATTGACAAAGTCGATACGATTATCATCGGCGGCGGCATGGCTCACACTTTCGACAAAGCCAAAGGTTACGAAGTCGGAAAATCTTTGCTCGAAGAAGATAAAGTCGAACTCGCGAAAGAACTTTTGGAGAAAGCCGAAAAGAAAGGCGTTAAAGTTGTCCTTCCGGTTGACTTGGTCGTTGCGAACAAATTTGCGGCAGACGCGGAATTTAAAACCGTTCCCGTCGATCAGTGCCCGGCAGATTGGCAGGGACTCGACAGCGGCGAAAAAACTTCCGAAGAGTACGTCAAAGCTCTCGAAGGCGCAAAGACGATTATCTGGAACGGACCTATGGGCGTTTTTGAATTTGACAACTTTGCAAAAGGCACTCTCGCGGTTGCGAAAGCCGTTGCGGAGGCTACCGAAAAAGGCGCAACTTCAATCGTCGGCGGCGGCGACTCCATCGCGGCTCTCAAGAAAACCGGTCTTTCCGATA